>JAYELL010000002.1 GCA_034717495.1 Chloroflexota bacterium
GTACACAAGGACCAGGGACACAAGGACCAGGTAGACATGGACCAGGTAGACAAGGACCAGGTAGACATGGACCAGGGAAACAAGGACCAGGTAGACATGGACCAGGTAGACAAGGACCAGGGAAATAAGTAGGCGCCAGGCCATGGTGGGTGTATCGGCAAACTTGTTTCCTTGTTTACTTGTTTCCTTATTTCCTTGTTTCCCTATTTCCTTGTTTCCTTGTTTCCTTGTTTCCCTATTTCCTTGTTTCCTTGTTTCCCTATTTCCTTGTTTCCTTGTTTCCTTGTTTCCCTATTTCCCTATTTCCCTATTTCCTTGTTTCCTTGACTGCAACACCTCTTGTCGGGAGCCACAAACTATGATACCATGAATCCATGATGAGCGGCGCAGGCCAGCACTTTCCACCTTCCACCGCCGAACCCTTCGTCCCTGACCAGCCACCTGCCAAAGAAGCGCTTTGGGCAAGCGAGTGCAAACCCTGGACAACCAGGATGGTCACCCACTACCTGGAGCATTACAGCAGGTCAGGCGATCTGGTATTGGATCCGTTTGCCGGCCAATCGCCACTGGCCGAAGCCAGCCGATTCCTCGACAGACAGATCCTGCTCAGTCACTTCAGCCCCGCTACCATGCTAGGCGTCAAAACCAGTGCAACACCGCCGGCGCAATCGGTGCTTTCACCGGCATTCAGCCGCGTTGCCGACGCGCCACGCCGGGGCCACCCCCTTTCCGATTACATTCAACAGTTATATGAGACTATCTGTCCCGAATGCGCGCGCAACACGGTCGCCCGCTACTTCGTCTGGGATCGGGTTGCGGGCGAACCAATTGCCAAGGGCTATGTTTGCGATGCCTGCCAGAGCGCGGGTGAGATCGCGAGCGATCTGGCTGACGTCGAAAGGGCAGCAAATTTTGAGATGCGCGGTGCCGCCTATTGGGGTATGCTCAGCCGCCTTGTCGCTCCAGGTGATCCCGAAACTGACCCGGCACGCCAGCTTCTGAATCTTTATACCCCCCGGGCTCTTGTTGCGTTGGGCGAGTTGATTACAGCCATCGACCAGCGAATAGTCGCGGAGGAGGAGCAAGAGGCAGCCAGAGCTCTCTTGTTACATGTGCTCGAACGCTGTATTTCACTACACGAACCACCTGAGCAGTTGGATGCGATGGCCATCCATCCAATGACTCGAGCCCATGGCCTGACGCCTCCCGACACCTTTGTGGAATACAATGTCTGGCTTGCATTTGAACAGGCCTACCAAACCTTAAAAAACCGGCCCGAACGATCACTTCCCCTGGCTTTCAACCTCAACAGTTTCCTGGAGGATGCAGACGATCGTCTCTTGCTCCAAAGTAGCGCTCTGCCCGATCTGGCCAAACGATTGGGGCCCGCCAGCGTATCCCTGATGCTGACCGATCCTCCTCGCCTGGATCCACTGTTTTACGCGACCAGCTTCGTGTGGACCGGATGGCTGTTTGGGCGCGCGGCAGCAGATCGACTCAGATCTACCCTCACCATCACACGTTGGAATTGGGACTGGTACGCCCGCGTGATGACGACTGCATTCCGCACATTGCGCGAGACAGTCAAGCCCGACGGACACCTGGTATTGGCCTTTTCCGATCGAACTACCCGTCGAGCCCTGGCCTTGCTGGTGGCCGCCGCTCAGTCAGGCTGGCGACTGGTGGCACATTCCGTGCAAACCGAGCTGGCAGCGCATGATGGTTTGACCTTCTGGCGTTTCGTCCTTCAGCCCCAGGCAATCGGCGAAACGACCTATCCTGCAGGCAATTTATCTGATGCTTTACGGCAGACAGCTCAAGAGTCGGCCCGCCAGGTCATCGACAGTCGGGGAGAACCCTGTCCGGCCCTTCTGGTCCACTCCGCCAGTGCCATAGCATGGGCTGAAACCGGTCTGCTGGCGAGGATGGGTGAAACCAGGATGGGCCGCCAACATCCCGTATCATTCCTGGTGGAACAGGCGCGGCTATCGCTAAACCCGGAATTGCCAGCGCCAGGGTTACGAGTTTTCTCGCCGCCGGACCGGGATCCCCAGGTTTCACTTCAATGGTTTACGGACGAACTTCCGGAACGAGCCCCTCTGGCAGACCGCGTCGAAGGAAAAACCCGCGACCTGCTGCTTGACCAGTCATGGGCAGAGGCCGACCTCGCGGCAGAGCTGTATAACTGGTTCCCGGGACTTGAAACACCGGACGCCGGCCTCCTCCAGGCTTGTATTGATTCCTACGCAGTTCACCAGCACGGCCAATGGACCCTGCGAGCGCAGGATCAGCCTGATAACCGGGCCATGCAACTGGGAAATCTACTTAACAGACTACACGAATTGGGCCATCGGCTGGGATTCTCGGTCTGGATTTCTCCAGAGCAATTTGATATGGCTGTCGGCCTCATCCCGTTGAGCCAGGGAGGACCAAAGGAGCCACTGCATTGGGCCCCGGCAAGCCTGGTCTGGCATCAGAACGGCCGTCCCTCCTGCTGTTTCGCCTTGACCAGCAGCGCTTTCCTGCAGCCGTGGCTCCGCGATCCCGGAACAGCCATCGACGATTCAGCCCGATTCGTTGTCGTTCCGGATGAGCGAGCAGGTTTGCTGGTTCAAAAACTGCAGCGCACTCCTGCCCTGCATGGCAGGCTCACCTGGACCGGTTGGCTGTTTGTGAAAACCCAAGGCATACATGAACTTGCAGCCTTGTCCGATCTGACGCTGTCCGGCTTCCGGGCACGTATCGCCATGGACCAGATTCTTACTGCGCCGGCTGAACAGCTCGATCTGTTCGCGGCGCCAGAAGGAGCACGTCATGCTTTCTAGTGTATTGCCTCGAATACCACTTGCCCACCTGCCCACACCACTCGAGGAGTTACCACGCCTGCGGGCCTGGTTGCAGACAGAAACGGGTGGTGAGCGCAGCGTTCCAAGACTGCTTGTCAAACGAGATGACCAGACTGGATTGGCGGGCGGGGGCAACAAGACGCGTAAGCTGGAATATCTCTTTGCGCAGGCAATTGCCCAGGGTGCAGATACTGTTCTTACCGAAGGCGCCCCGCAATCGAACCACTGTCGTCAAACCGCTGCAGCGGCGGCGAAAACTGGTCTCCGTTGTATTCTGATACTTGGTGGAACAGCACCAATGCTGGAAGGAGGCAACCTGCTGCTTGATCGGCTCCTGGGTGCCGAGATCATTTGGGCCAAAGACGAAGAACGCCGGGAGACCTTAAAGAATAGGGCAGCGGCGGCAAAAGATGCAGGCCACCACCCTTTTATCGTGCCCTATGGTGGATCCAATCCGGTGGGAGCGGCTGCGTATGCGGCAGCTTTCGAGGAACTTTCGACTCAATTGCAGAAGCAAGGTTGGCAGGCTGATCATGTGATCGTCGCGTCCAGCAGCGGCGGCACGCAAGCTGGTTTGGCTGTCGGCGCCCGGGCCACTGGCTTTGCAGGTCAACTTCACGGGATCAGCATCGACCAGCGAGCCGGCGATTTGCAGTCTCGCCTGGCGGATCTGGCCGCAGAGACGGCTGCGCTGTTGGGCCAGCGCATGGATTTTTCCGCCGATGACTTCATTGTGCACGATTCCTACCTGGGCGATGGCTATGGCATCGTGGGGCCAGCGGAACTTGAAACCCTCAACGTACTGGCAAAAACGGAAGGCCTGCTGTTAGATCCAGTCTACACAGGACGGGCAATGGCCGGCCTGTTCGACCTTGTCCGCCAGGGCGATTTTGGCGCCGGGGATACGACCGTATTCTGGCACACAGGCGGGCAGCCAGCCCTTTTTGCCTACGCAGAAACCCTGCAGGCATAACAAGAAGCGTCCACCGCAACCGGCACGCTTTTCCCATTCCAACGGGAGTGGGGTATAATAAATCGCCGGCCAGATGGCCGGCTTGTTGCAGAACTGAGCGAGCTTCACTTCTCGCATCTTTTGGAGGCATCACTTGGAAATTAGTTGGTTCGGACACACCTGTTTTCGGCTACAGGACCGCATACTTACTGTCGTTTGCGATCCCTACGACGGCAGTGTCGGTATGAGTCTGCCGCGACTCACCGCTGACGTTGTAACTATCAGCCACGGCACAAACGGGCATAGCAACGCCAAGGGAGTCAAGAACTGGCGCAAGGTGCTCTCAGGACCTGGCGAGTATGAGATCGAGGGTGTGTTCATCACTGGAATCCCCACCTACCATGGCACCGAAGAGAGCGACTCGCGTGAGCCAAACACGGTATTCCTCTTTGAATATCCCGACCTCAACATTTGTCACTTGGGAGATCTGGGGCATATCCTCAAGGAATCTGAAGTGGAAGCATTGCCAAACATCGATGTCCTGATGGTACCTGTTGGCGGCCGGCACACTCTGGATGCTGCCAAGGCCGCCGAGGTAATCAGCATCATTGAACCAGCGATCGTGATACCGATGCACTTCCTCATGAAGACCAGCGAAAAGCAATTGGAGTCGGTTGACCGCTTCTTGAAGGAGATGGGTGTACCGGCGCCAGAGCCTATTGGCTCGCTGAAATTGACCAAAAAGAGCCAGTTGCCTTCCGAGACTCAGGTCCTGCTCCTGACGCCACGGCAATAGCGTTGACTCCTGAAATAACAGTGGTTCCAGGTAGTATCATCCAGCAATCTGCGAAACACATGCCAAAAACGAAAAGTCTCTTTGCATTACTGATCATTGGAGCCGTTCTCCTGCTGAGTAGTTGCGCCGCTGAGACCCAGACTGCGGAAGACTACTTCAAACAGGGCAACGAATTCTTCCAGGCTGGCAAGTTGCTCGAAGCACAGGATGCCTTTCAAAAGGCCATCGATCTGGATGGCAAGAATCCCTCTTTTTTCGCCAACCTGGGCGTCAGCCAATACTCCCTGGGGAAACTGGACGAGGCGGAAAAGACTTACCTGGAGGGCCTGAAACTGGCTCCGGATGACTCTGAGTTGAACTACCTGTTGGGCGCCGTTTATCTGCAAACCCAGCGGCTGGCCGATGCCCAGAGTCGCCTGCAGCAGGCCGTGCAGCTGAATCCTGATTTGCCGGAACCCTATTTCGGTCTGGGAGTCCTATATCGCCTCCAGGGCAATCGGGAAGAGGCCATCAAGGCCTTCGAAAAGTTTCTGGAGATTGGTCCCGGCCAGGATCCGCAGGCGATCCCCGAAGCAGAGGCCCAGCTCAACACGCTTCGAGCTGGACAATAAACAGATATGAGCAAAAAACAATTTGTCCCGCTCTGAGACGAGGTTAGATGAAGTTTCAATTAGCAACCGAAAAGACCACACTTGATAACGGTCTGCGCGTGCTCACCTGCGCCATGCCCCACACCTACTCAGTCGGTGTGGGGTTCTATCTTTCGGTAGGCTCTCGCTACGAAGAGGCATCGACCGCAGGCGCCGCTCATTTCCTGGAACACATGATTTTTAAGGGTACAGAAAAGCGACCATCCCCCGAAGCGATCGCCGTTGAGCTGGAGGGGAACGGCGGTCTTTTCAATGCCAGCACGGGCCTGGAAACGACGATTCTTTGGGCCAAAATGCAGCAAGGCCATCTCTCCCTGGCCATCGATATCCTCTCTGACATGCTGCGAAATAGCCTGCTTGTGCAGGAAGAGATTGAGAAGGAGCGCCGGGTAATCCTGGAAGAGATCAGTTCTTCCCAGGATATTCCGGACGAACTGGTGGGTCTGGTTGCCCGGGAGTTCACCTGGCCTGACCACCCATTGGGATGGGATGTAGCCGGAACTCCGGAGAGCGTTGCCGGTTTGGCTCGTGAGACCCTTGAAGCTTTCCTGGATACCCACTACAATCCGAAAAACCTGGTACTGAGCGTTGCCGGGGATATCCAACACGATGAGGTTGTCGACCTGGCCCACTCGCGCCTTGGCGACTGGCAGACCGGCCTGATATCCGATTTCCTGCCAGCGCCAAAGAATGGCACGGATCCCGCAGCAACCGTTGTAACCAGGAAAGTCGAACAAACACACCTGCAGTTGCATCTGCCCGGTATTTCCCGATTGGATAGGGACCGTTATCATCTGGCACTGTTGAATGTGATACTTGGGGAGGGTATGAGCTCTCGCCTGTTCCTGGATGTACGAGAACGACTGGGGCTGGCCTATGCGGTTGATTCTTACATCAGTTTTCTGGCCGACACCGGAGTCATTGGGGTCTATGCTGCCGTAAACCCTGAGAAGGTTGATGAGGCACTGCACGCTATCCTCGTCCAATTGCAGCGGCTACGGGATGAACAGGTAGAGGAAAAAACGCTGAATGCGGCCAAGGAGTACGTCAAAGGCCGACTACTGATGAGCATGGAGGACACCCTGTCGGTGGCAGGTTGGGGTGGGCGACAGGAGATACAGGGCGGTCCCATCGATTCAGTTGAGCAGACCCTGGAGCAAGTGCGTGGAATCACCGTCGAAGATCTACAGAGTGCCGCAGATCGTCTATTTAAGCCGGAGGGCGCCCGACTGGCCATTGTCGGTCCCCACAAGGAAGCCGACGCCGCTCATTTCAACTCGATCCTGAACAACGGTACTTTTTAACAATCAGCCCCAGCATACGAAATGTATCACAGGGAAAGACCTCTCATTCTGACCCTTTTTCAAACAGCTACTCAGACTTTCCGCGTTGCTTGCCAAGCCCTGTGATCGCTGAAAAGCGAGTGCGCAGCCAGGCGCGGCGCATGAGGGGTTGCAGACCCTTCCACAATTCGAAAGCCGAATCGGCATCCCGCTCGTCCGGCGTGAAGGGGCTATACTGCTCTTGCACATAGATGTCAGTAATCGACGTAATCGCGTCCTGACCTTCAGGAACAGCGTTGGCCAACACGGCCGCGTGCTCGTTGGGCGTCTGGCTTGGCAAGATGGGCAGCCGCAAACGCCTGGCCCACTGCATCAGCCTGCCATAGAGCTTCACGGCAAATTGGGAGTCCAGACGAGCTCGCCTGTTGCGGCTGCTGGAGGGCCGCAACAGAACAAATGCTGCCAGTGCGACCAGCAATAACATCCCGCCGATTCCCGCAATCCAACTACCACCGCTAATACTTCCCGCGCCGGGATCTGCCGGTGGTGGGCCTCCCTCGCCCAGAGCGGGATCTTCACCAAAACGATCTTCTTCTTCCTCCAGGGGATTCACATCCGATTGTGACTCATCCAGTGGCATTTCCGGTGGGCGGTGGGTACGCACAATCTCCACCTCCGAGGCAGTTGGCTCAAACTCGATCCAGCCGTAGCCCGGGAAAAAAACCTCGGGCCAGGAGTGACCGTTGTATTCTCTCACCCGAAAAGCCTCAACTTCCGGAATGTATTCTCCCTGATTGTAACCCGCAACCACCCGCGCTGGAATGCCAAGAGTACGCGCCATCATGGCCAGGGAGCTGGCGTAGTAGTCGCAGTAGCCCGCTTGCACATCAAAGAGAAAATAATCAACCGCATCCACGCCTGAAGGGGGTGCAGGAATACTGTCATCGTAGGTGAAACCACGCAAGTATTGTTCGAGGGCCAATACCTTTTCGAAAGGCGTTTCAGCAGAAGCGGTGACTTGAGCCGCCAATTCTCCAACGCGGCTGCTCATGGTGGCAGGAGTGTCCAGATACCGGCCCATGAGCCAATCAGGATAATCGCTGCCCGCCTCCTGAAGATCCTCGATATTGGCATCGGATATCTGGGACACAACCAGATAGGATTCACCCGGTCGCAGATCGGCGCCGCGCCGCCGCAGCATTGCGATCTCCGCCAGGGGCAGCTCTTCGTCACCACTGGCCTCCTCGATGATGCCCAGACTGGCCTCCGCTTTCAAGCTAATCCGCACAGGTTGAGGCGCGCCAAAGAGGACATTGCCGGCCGGATAGTGGGTTGTTACCGTCTGCGTAATTTCCCGACGCGCCTGGTATTCCGGAGTTTGCACGTGCGACCCATTGTCAACATACTGGGCAAACGTATTGGAGTTGATCCAGCGTCTTCCGGTGAACGTATCGAAGGTAGCGGCTCGCCAATAGCGTCCCGCATTGGAGCGCACATCCATGATAACTGTGTCTCCCAAATCACGGGGACCTGAAAGGGTCAGCGTATCGCCAAAAGCAGGACGTCCCTCGGCACCCTGATAGTTGAGTGAGCTAAAGAGACGTCCCCATTCCTCCTGGACCTCACGCCATGGTTCGCGCAGTGGTTCAAGGGAGGAGGACAGGGTTCCGCTGCCAGCGGCATTGGGAGTCAACAGACCAATAGCCAATACCATCAAGGCAAATATCAGGCCATCCCGGAGAAAGTCGAACTGGATATCGCTGGCATAACGCACCCGTTCGTAGCGCCAACCCGCCTCGCGCTCGGCAAGGTGGTTTCGCACCGCAAGCAAAAGAGCGGCAACGACGAAAATCGCCAGGTAAAACCCAAGAGTCGACGGGCCGAAGTACAGGTTGACCAGCATGATCAAACCAATCGGGATGATTGCTCGCCAAACCTTGCCTTCTCGAAACAGAGCCCAGGCTGAAAGATAACCGATCCACCAGAGCAGGAATCCAAGCTCAAGAATAAACACCAGGTTGCTGCGGGCTGGTTGATCACTGAAAAGCAGCAGCAGCCAGCTCCAGAGACTCGCGCCAATGAAGGCGATGCGTTCTGGTCCGACCAGTTCCCCGGGAATCTGGGGGGCCCGACCGACCCAAATCAACACCCAGACAGTTCCCACGATGAGACTGTAAAAAACGGGGAAAATCCCGCGCCAGCGGGAATAGCTAATCGCGGTGCCCAGGAGAAATCCGCCGAGTACCACCGGACTCAGAATCCCGAGACCATCGGTCCACTGTGCCGCCTTGAGCGACATAGTCAGGTTGAGAAGCAAGACCAGCAGTAAAAAGCCGCTCATCCAGGCGCCTGGTACAGCGAAACGCTGCGGGCGTCGGGATCTGGTCGCTTGCATTCAATAGTCTCCTCTGTTCGAATCGATGGTTAGCGCCACCGGCCGGATACTACGTCCCTAACACAGCAGCCCCTGCAGAAAGGTTCAACGGCAAACGCACCGAAAATGCGTCCGGTCTATCCTTGATTCTAGAACGGGGCTGCGACAGAGTCAAGTTAGCGGGCTCACTAAACTGTGCCCGGTTTTGATATGCATTGCCTCCGGCTTACGTCATTGAAACGCCTTGAACTTGCCGATTCCCGATACTGCTGGTATGCTAAAGTGTGTCTTCCGGCAGCCAGAGGCAAGGAGAATCTCCAAGATGATGAAGCTATTGATGAGCTGGGACATCAAGAACGGGCGCGAACAGCCCTATTTTGAGTTTATTATTCGAGAGTTCGCGCCAGGGCTGATGAATTTGGGTCTGCAACCCACGGAAGCGTGGTATACCGTCTATGGCGGTGGACCTCAGATTCTGACCGGCGGTGTCGCTGGCGACATGGAGACAATGAACGAGATTCTTACCAGCGAGGAGTGGAGTGGCCTCAAGGAACGTCTTCTTAGCTTCGTCACCAATTTCGATCACAAGGTTGTGCCGGCTGACGGCAGTTTCCAGCTTTAGAAAACCCGACGAATCACGGGACCGACAAGGAATATTGAGCCCCACCGGAAGCGGTGAGGCTTTTTCTTTCGACAAAAACCAGGCGGGCTTGAGGCCATCATCCCGATTCAGTTTTTGCGGTCGACCCTTCGGATGCCTTCTTTTCTGATGTCTTTGTTGACCCCTTTTCGGTCGACGAACTCTCCGACTTGTCCTCGGCCTTGGTTCCCTTCTCATCACGGTTTGACGAAGGCATTGTGGAGGATTTGCCACGATTATCGGTCACATAAAAGCCGGAACCCTTGAAAATTATCCCCACAGGTTGGATCACCCGATAAACAGGTCCACCGCACATAGGGCATTCGGTCAGAGGATCCTCACTGAACCTCTGCATCTTATCAAATCTGGTGTTACAGCTTTCGCACTGATACTCGTAGATTGGCATAACAATGGTTTCTAACAGGCACTGCGATTGAATTGGCGGAAGAACACACCAGGGTGATTATACTCACAGCCCAGAAATCGCCAAACAACAACAGAAAGGGATGGCCCGAAGGTACCGGCATACGTCTGCTTCTGCGCCTATTCGTCTGATGACCCGAGGGGATGACGCGAAATAGTGTATTGCCACGACAACGTAAGCGCAAATTCATGTGCATTGATTAGTACTATTGTACTATTGCAATACAATCTTGCGGTTGATATACTGTAGACATGTCAAGCATTTGGCTGCCCAACGATGCTGCATATCGCTCAGAAGCTCACCGAGGCTTTTTCAGAATCTCTGCCAATAACTTCTCCACAAATAGAACCATCATCTTGCCTTGAAGGAGGGCGTCGTATGCCGAAATTGATTTTTGCCAAATCCCTCGAAGACGAGCAGCGCGTTTCACTCGAAAGGATTATGACAAGCGACGACGATGCGCTGAAGCAACGTGCGCTGATTATCCTTCTCTCGTCGGAGGAGCGTTATCGGGTTCCCGAGATCGCCCCTATCGTTGGTCTCCACGAAGACAAGGTTCGCAAGTGGATCAGTCGTTTCAATCTGCAAGGTTTGCCCGGTCTTCAACCTGTCAGAAGAAAGCCCGGACCGCGCGGCAAGTTCAGCGACGCGGACAGATCGCAGATACTGAGCATCGCGTCGACCCCACCGCGGCAGTTGGGCCAACTCCGTTCGAGCTGGACTCTTGACTCATTGAGAGAATATCTGATCGCCAATGGTGTTATCACTGAGATCAGTCGGGAAAGCCTGCGCCAAATCCTGCTTCAAGCCAATGTCGACTGGCAACGCTTAAGTCCACCCGCTCCCCAGACATCCCGGTGGCTGAAACACTGGAACGTGGCCAATTACAGCTAATCCCCATCTCTTTTTTACCGCCAGGCCCGGAGCGTTGTACTCCGGGCCTGGCGGTTTTGTAATTTCCTAATCTGGACAAGCCAGAGGAACGCTGATTTGCGCAGACCTCCGGCGCAGATTCTCGCTGATCTTTTCTGCTCTCTCTTGGATTGATCTGCGTCCATCTCCGAATTTCACATTGGCAGGCTGTCGCTGATCCGCAGCGGGCCCCGGATAAACGCTTTTTTTAGAGATACCAGGTCCACTTTGAGCCACGCATGTCGCGCACGATATCGGTGGTTGAAAGCACGCCGACCGGCATCAATCTCCCCTCCTGAGTTTCCGTTACTACCAGGCGATGGATTCCTTTGTCCACCATCACCTGAGCAGCGTCCGCTATCGAGTCCCCAGGCGCAACACTGATGACCTTGTCGGTCATGATCTCCTCTGCGGTTTCTTCCGCAAGGTCCTTCCCCAGCATTGGGATAACGTCCATATGAGATACGATCCCAACCACCTCGCCATCTGTACCGGTCACAACCAGAGCGTGAATGTCTGTATCGCTGAGAATTCGAACTACTTCCGATAGGGGAGTGTCGGGTTTGCAGCCGATCACACCATTATGCATGATGTGCTTGACAAGCTTTTCTGCCATACGGTTTCCTCCAAATCCAGATAATCCAGGTCGAAATACCATAGAGAAATCAAGGCCGCCAACGTTGATGGGGTCAGCTGGCGGCGGATTCCCAGCACCGTCGCTGGCAAAATGGCTTCAGATAGTGAACGAAACAATTATACGGGCGAACTGAAACCATTGTCAAGGTGTTCCTATGGCAATGGGTAGCAGTTTCCGCTCTCCGCAATCACCGAATGATCCGGATTGGCGACCAGAATGCACATCAGAGTCGCGCCGGATGGCCGGCTGTCAACGGTGTATTCGCCAAACGGAGTTGGACCCCCGTACAGGATCCACGGACCACTTCCCGGCATCCCGGCCTGCTCCGGCGGCACCGTATCGTAGAAAAAATGTACATGCTGACCTGGCAACACTGCTTCAAAGCCGAAGGTCTCGAAGTCAACCAGATAACGGCTCCCGTCGTGAGTAATATGGTTGATACTGGCCGTATTAGGCACTGACGGTGGCGTCTCCGGAAGGCCAGCAATATCAAGCTCAAAACGCCAGCGCCACTGCGTGGTGTCACCATTCTCCGGAACGATGTCGATCCTCGCCAGATAGGTCTTGTTTTCCATCGACAGGCCGGAAGGTGCCGGCCAGTGATTTTCTCTGTTGGGGATCAACGGCAATACCTGGCATTCGGCCTCGCCGCCGAAAACACAGAAGGGAGGCAGCGAATCGCTGTGCTCATAGACAACCTGACCATCATCGTTCGTTTCGATCGAAAACAGAACCTCCTGGATGCCCGCTCCATCGTAAAGGCTGTCGCGAACGTCAAATATCTCAACCTGAAATACCAGGCTATCCTGAAAAACCATGGGGTCAGCCACTTGCGATTGCTCGAATCCAGGTAACAGGATTACCCGCCCCTGGTTGCTGTTGGAACTTCCCCGTAGAAAATCGTTGCCATCATCGCCATCGACGTCGCTCTGGCCTATCGACAAAATGAAAGGTGTCTCGGTCGGTGCTGCGTCCGGCACCGGCGTGTCGCTGGCCTCCGCGGCAACCGGGGTATCCGTCGGTGGTACAGCGGTATCCGTCGGCGGCGCGGGTGTATCGGTAGGCGAGACAGCGGCAGAGTCTTCCGCTGCGGCAGCTTCGGTTGCACGGGCAGCCACCGTTTTTTCCACCGATTGCGCGATGCCACTCTCCGCCTCAGCTGTCAGGGCCAGAGCAGTCTCCACACCCTGAGCAATCTGATCACCCGAAGGTGCAGGTTGAGCACAGGCTGCCATACCGATCAAACACATCACCGACACAGCTATCAGTTTTTCTCGAATTAGTTTCATGGTCACTTTCCCTCTGCCTCTGGCAAAAACTCCTGTACCTTTTCCAGATTCGGCCGACAACCCTCTTCGATGACTATATCCTGCAAGGTTGCGTCGAACAGATCAAGTTCACCCAGGTCAATACATTCCCTATAGGCTTCCGCGGCGATTTCCAGTTGCTCCTGAGCCTTCGTTTGCTCTCCCCCTACCTGTTGAACAATTCCCTGTACAAAATGTGCGGCACCGAGTGCTTCGTAGGCCTGCGCAATGATTCTGTATTGCTGCGTATCGCCCAGAAGACTCAATGCCTCGTCGGCCAGGTTTCCCGCCGCGCTGGCTCGTTCCTCAGCAACATCCAGGTCTCCGCCGTTGAATGCAATCTCAGCGATCAACGCCTTGGTTTTTGACAACTGTATCCGGGCGATTGCTTTGAGCAGGCTGTCGCCGGTCCGATCCGCGAGCCTTGCGCCCTCCTCCATGGCACCTGCCGCTCCACTGATGAGGACCTCTGTTTCGGCATGTTGAGACCGCTCCGCCACAGGAATGGCCTGCAGCCGGCGCCGGAAGACACTTCCGAGGGCAATCATGGCTCGAGCATAGTCTTGGTTGATATCAATTGCCCGAGTGAAGTAGGCCTCAGCATCGTCATACTGATCCTGGGAAAGATACTCGCGTCCGATGAAGAAATAGAGCAACTCCTTGCCATCCTTGTCGTCCCACTCCTTCAATGCTTCCTCCGCCTGAAGAAAGGTTTCAAGAGCCTTGTCCGATTGGCCCAGGAGTTGCTCGGTCAACCCCGATGTGAGCCAGAACAATGCCTTCGACCGGGTCGCCAGCCCGCTGCGGACAGCTCGATTCACCGTGGGGTTGCCCAGGTCAAAGCTTTCGGGCAGAAGCAAAAGCTTGCCCAAACTGTGAGTGCCAACAATGGATGACTGTTCCTTTGCTACCTCCGGCGCCAGATAGAAGGATATCTGCAGCCCCGACTCGCCGGCCTCGTCGACCAGGTCGCCATAGACCACCATATGGGCCTTGACTCTTCCCGCCAGGTCGGCGGCCCACTGCTGTCTTTCCTCGGAGGTCGTCCCCTCACCAGTGCCGAAAACAATGTTCTTTTCGGAATCAGGCAGTGTGTCGTGCCATACAAGAAAGTCGGCGGCCCCTTCGACATCCGGGTTTTGCTGAAGCTCTTTGACGAGGCCCTCCGCCAGCCAGCCACTGAGCACACGGCCCGTCTCCGAAGGTAGTGAACGTCCTGGTTCATCCCGCTGGCCAAAATCGGCCACGGCGACATTGAAGCCACCACCCATGATCACCGGTGTGGGCACGTTGGTTGATGTTGGCGTGGCACTGACGATGGATTCAACCCGATTCAGATTGACGGCATTCCAGGCGATTACGGCCAGCAGGATCGCGACAATCACAACAGCACCCGCGCCTGCTAAAAGGGGCAAGGAAAATCGAGGCTTGACATCCCAGAGCACACCATCCGGCGATCGCATATAGAGCACCGGAGTACCCCATTCTATCGAGTTCTGAATGGCCAGGTCGATGGCTTTGCGAGCCTCGGAAACGGCGGCGTCGACCGGCAGGTTGGCGGCCAGGGCGCCGTAGAGTCCAGTTGTAAATTCGATCGCCGCCCGGTCGGATATCTCATACTGCATCGCCAGAACTGCTGGCAGGCCGCGCTGGACCAGGGCAGCCGCCAGGCTGGAAAAAAGGCTCTGCTCCCCACCCTTTGCTCCCTCGCACGCGTTGAGAACTACCATCCTCAAGGTCGGCTGATCTGACAAGACCTGGCCCAGTTGGCTTGCAGTCACCAGGGAAGGGTTGCCGCTGTCATCCGCGAGCAGCAACACCCCTTCCTGGGCCACATCATCGTAGGCAGCGTGTCCGATGAAATGGAAGATATGCCAGGGTCCCTCCTGCATCGCCTGGTGCAGATCCCGCCAGCTATCCCCCTCCAACCAGACCAGCTCCACCTTCCGTTTGCGTCTGAGTGGCGCCAGTGCCTGTTCCAACCGTTCGCGCTCGCGCCTGACGTCCAGGTCATCCATATCCTGAGGCCGGGCGACCATGCCCAGGATGCGTAATGGTGGCTTCACCGAGAGCCCGGAGTCGGGAAGAGCAAGTTCGAGATAACGAACCAGGGGGGTGTAACGTGACAGAGAGATGAACTCGCCATGTCTCGAATCGTAGAGGAACTCCCAGGGAATGCCCTCCAGCTCGGGCGCCGCTATGCGCAGCCGGAGTCGCAGCCCCACGCCAGCATCCTGAGTGGCCTGCCGGCTGCGATCATAGACTGTGCGAACATCTCCTGAGATGAACGTATCGAAAATGGCAGACCCAAACAGCCGGGCCTCTTCTATGCCTTCAGGGCCCGCGGGACCCAGAATCGCCTTCTCCAGCCTTGCCAGTTTCTCTTGGAGATCACCATCGGCAAGTAGAAAGGGTATGACACTGCTGCCCTGTCCCGACGGGGATTGCAGAACCTCGATCTCATAGCGCCCATCATTGGCCGCGCTAATCTTCAGATCAAAATCCCGATAGCTGATCTTTGTCATCGATGTTTGGGTGGTCGCGTGCGACAAGTCCGGGTACAGATGCCATCTGACCTGATGTTTTTCGCACGGCATCCATGAGTCCCATACGCCAAAATCTCACTCAAATTTCGATTCCGGGAATGGCGCGTGATGGATATTCACTTTCAACCTGTTCAACTGCAGCCCCATCTGATCCTCGATAACCTCGCGGGTCACGGCCATAACCTCTTCTGTTTTCATCGGCACGTCCACATCGGGCGCCGTTTCCAGGTCGAGTTGGATATCGACGCTATTTCCCCGCGCCCTCACATTGGGTGTTGACCTGATCACGTCAGCCAACTGGTCGACATGCCAGGAAAGCCGTCGCGCCACCGACTCCGTCGTAACTGCTGCCTCGCCGCCCGATTGCAGAGAAACCTTTACGGCAGGGGTCTTATCGCGACGAAGTTCGAGCCACAGAAGCCCAGCGGCGATTATCGTGCTGAGGACAATCGTCGCCGCCCGCAGCAAGGGGTAAAGCCAGGATGGATTAAACCCGGCCAGTGTGGCAAGACTCTGTTCCAGCCAAAGCAAACCCTGTTGCACCCAGCTAAGGGCTGTCTCTGGAATAGCCGCCACCAATACGACGGCCGCCCAGGCCAGTATCAACACCAAAATAGTTATGACGCGGTTGAAAGCGTTCACGGTAACCACCTGTTTCCTTGTCTACTTGTTCCTTGTCTACCTGTCTACTTGTTTCCTTGTCTACCTGTTTCCTTGTTTCCTTGTCTACCTGTTTCCTTGTCTACCTGTTTCCTTGTCTACCTGTTTCCTTGTTTCCTTGTCTACCTGTTTCCTTGTTTCCTTATCTACCCGTCTACTTGTTCCTTTTTCACCTTCTGCCATACCGCCGCAACAGGCCCGCAATCAACAAACCACCCAGTAACAGGTACCCAAGTCCCGTGATGATCGCGCCAGTGCGCAGGCTTTCCGGTTGGAACACCAGCTCGACCCGGTGACTGCCTTGATCCAGGGCAATGCCACGAAACAGGTAGTTCGCTTTGAGAATCGGTGCTTCTGCCCCGTCTACCAGGGCATGCCAACCATCGTACCACGTGTCGCCAAGGATTAATAGTCCGGGAGATTCCAGAGTGGTTTCGACGATGACCCGCTCAGGTTCGTAGCTAATGGGCGTCACATGTGCAAGTCCATCTTTGCCGGTGAGGCTATTCGCCCAGTCCAGCAGGCCAGACGCTTCCAGGTCCCCTTGGACCAAGACCGCCTGGTCACCTGGCTCGAAGTCGGGCTGCGCCATGCTTTCCAGGGCTGCTCCGTCGTCGGCGACAATGGTTGCCTTGTGTACCACGTAGGCGCGAGGCAAAGTCTGAAGATTCTCGTACACCTTGACATCACCAGAGTGCACCCGGCGAAATCCCCCATCGGCAGGCAGGGTAAGCGCGGCATGGGCATCTGTGCTGTCATCGATCAGGCTGATTCCGCGTAATACGAAATCACCTTCAGGGATCATCGATCGAACGGTGATCGTTTCCAGTGCTGCAGGTTGCGCAAATTCAAGTGATGCCAGATAGTCCCATCCTGGTGAATCATGGGACCATGGCTGTCGTACCTGAGGTTGGGCATGGTTGGATGCGCTGGTCCATTCACCCTCTGCCGAGTCTCGCCCGGCAACCAGGATGAATCCGCGCTGATCCCCTGTGGTCGTCACGACGCTTACTTCGGCGACCGGGCTGTTCTCCGGCAGAGACTCGCCTTCCTGGATGTGGCTGAACAGGCCCAACCGCGTCGACTCCAGGCGATTGCCCACATCGATCTCGACCTGCTCACCTGGCTCCAACTCAGTCGACAGTTCCAGATCGTAATAAACGCCGTCGACCCAGGCGTCAAACCCCTTATCAGTGATGACATGATCAACGCCCAGGAGTCGCAGAAGGCGGCTGGGCGGCACCGTGTGCAGTTGCTCGCGCAGACGGCCATCCGCAGAGATCTCTCCTTCGGGAAGCAGCAACGATTGCAGTTGAACAAAACGCTGCAAAGGCAATACGCCGCCACCATAACCGTCAACGCCGGGCAATCGCCAGAGCAACGCAAGATTCGGTGCTACGATCTCCTGCAGCTTCGTCGCTACGACCAGATCGTAGATAGCCTGCTCAGGAAGTTGACCGGCATAGATCCTTTCGATTTCCGCCAGATCACCCGGATCGTAGGTAATCCCCGACATACTCAGGAATCGTCCGGGCAGGCGCCCCGACTCCACCGCTTGCTGGTTCGCTGCAAGGAGATGAGCCGGTGCCGTGCGAAGGCTGGTAACGGCCTCAGGTGCCGTCGGGCGGGCGTGGTTGAGAGACAGACTTGCCAGCGCCAGTTCTCCCAGGATCAGAATAATCAGCAGCGCCGCTCGCCAGCGAGCCAGCCTTGGCCAGGCAACAAAAAAGAGCGTCAATCCGCCGGCAATCACCCATAGAACCAGTGTCAGCAGATTAGGCCACTTCTGCAATACCAGGAATGCCAGCGTGAGGATCACCAGGATGACAAAAAGAAGCCTCCGCTTGCCAGTGAGTTGTCTCATGCCGTCAGAAAGCCCACCGGCGCGTGGCAGTGCCGCCGACAGGCCTTGCACCCCATAGGCTGCCAGAACGCTTACGCCCGCCGTATAGAGAAGCATCCAGCGGGCCGGAGCCCGAAACAGATCAAACCCAGGGACAAGCAGGTAGAGCAGATAGTAGACCGGGTTATACAGGCCGAACCCAAGAAAGATGCCCAGAAAAACAAAGGCCGTCGCCAGGCCCATGGGTGAAAGGATCGTTTGATCCCGCTTTCCTCTTGCAGCGTTCAAAATGGCCAACATAGCAAGGACTACACCGGTGACGCCAACGAAGGCAAGATACTCAGAGAAAGCGGGGGTGCCGAATCGATCAGCCAGATTCTCACCGTAGGTAGGCAAGAGTGACAACAACAGACCGCGCGGTTGCAGCGAAAAGGAGACAACCTCCCGATAGGGCAGCCCGGCGCTGCGCACCGACTGTCCCGTGAGCTGCAATGTGGGAAGCAATTGTACGGCAGAAATGAGTAACCCCAGAATAACCGCTGATGCCAGCACCACAAGGCGAACTCCGGTCTCCTTGAAAGCGGTGGTGCTGAATGGGGCGGGCTTCTTTTGGATGCGCCGTCCAGCCCATGCCCCCAATGCCACGATTCCCGGCCAGAGTGCAGCGATGCCGGTCCCCACCAAATTGATAAAGGAAGCCTGGGAATGCCCGGCCAGAAGCTGTATGCCAATCACCAGCGCCAGACCAGCCAGGGCAAACAAGTTGATTCCGGGCACCGACTCGATGGTGTGATCGACGCCTCCCACCTGCCGCCATCGGTTACCGGTTGCCTCTTCCAACAACCAGAGCAACCAGGGCAGCCAGGCAGCGGCGCTCACCTGATTGACCTGACCGACATGGGCGCCAAGGTAACCGCTCAAGGCAAATAACAGGCCGCCAACCAGGGCGGGCACCCAACGCAGCCCGGCTACCCGACGCAAGTAGATCACCATGCCAAGACCGGCAATCCAGAGGTGTAACACGACCGATGCTATCAGGCTTTTGGCAGGTTCAATCCCGATAAAGAGCCAATGGGGCGGGTAGAGAACAGCCGTTTGCGGGTTTGCCAGGAAAGGTACCCCCAGGAACAGATAGGGATTCCACAGGGGAAGGTTTCCCTCGCGAAGGCTGGCATTGGCGAAATCCCGATATGGCAGAAAGTAGGTGAACGCGTCACCTGTGGCCAGCACGCGATTTGTGACGACGAGCCGCCAATAGATCAGTCCGATTCCTCCCGCCAGGATGAGAGCTGCCAGGATGAGCCTGGACGCTCCAGAGCTGGCTCCGGTCCTAGTGGTCATCGGGAATCACTTCCGCCAATTGGGGATCAATGCGAAATAGAGTAATCGAAGAAGTGCCGTCGCCATGACGGACAACGAGTTGCGGGGACAAGGTAAAGCCTGCCGACTCCAGCGCTTCCCTCGCCGGTATCGTGTCGCGTCCGGCAGGGAAGGCAATGAACTGCGATCGCAACAGACTGCCCTGGGTCTTCTGTGCCAGGTCCTCGGTCGATTGCCACCACCGTTGTTCGATATCGCTGTCGTGCAAGTAGAAGCTGTAATGCCATCCAAGCCAATGGTGGTAGAGCACCGCGTTACTGGTTGAGTCCTGCCTGAGGAAACCGGCGATTTCATCCACTCCATCATAGGCCGTGTTGTCGCCAACCGGCAAATCAGCCGCCATTGAAATCCACCCGGATTGAAGCAGTCCGATGCTCAGCAGGAGAAGAAGAAGCACAAATACCGAACGGTGGCCAAGAGCTGCCATCGACGAAAAAGATCGCTGGCCTGGACCTGATTTCTGCAGCGCCGCAAGCAGAAGGAACACCCCTCGCGCAAGTAGCAGCGAGAGAATGGGTACCACAGGCAGAAGATATCGGTCCCAGGGCGCCAGACTGGTAACCAGATGAGCCGCCAGATAGGCCGCGAGAAATCCAGCAACCCACAAGTCGGTTCGGACGGCCAGGGACAGACGACCACGCCACCCTGGCTGGCAATCCCTTTCAACGCCCGACCGATTCCTTGATCGGAATATCGACCAGCCCACAAGCATGAAGGCCGGGATTATGGCAAAACCCAGTATCGGTGACCCGAAGACGTTTCCCAGGAGTTCGAGCCATTTCCCGAGCGAATTTGCCAGGCCGGGCGCCGATGCCAGTTCGACTCCGCCGTAGGTCGTCAGGCTTCGATCCCAGAAGCTGGGCATCCACTGCCAGCGCAGGCTATCCCACCAGGTAACCACAGCGAAGATCAACAGGAATCCATTCGTGATCCGCCATGCCGATCGTCTCGTCAGTTGGGGCGCCAGCCATAAACAGGCCAAAAGAACCAAGGGAATCAACATAACTGCATGTTGTTTAGTGGCGTACGCCAGACCACAGGCGATGCCAGCGATCCACCCGTGGCCCTCGGTCGCCGCCCAAAGGCCCACCAGGAAAAACAACACCAGCCAGGGATCGGTCAAGAGGGTGCCTGAAAGGCGAACAGCCAGGGGAGAAAGCGCAAAGAGAACCGCAGCCAGAATGGCGACGCCCTGCCCATAAGAACGCCGGGAGATGCCGTACAACAGACCGATGCTGGCGAGGCTGATGGCAAGCGCCGCCGTACGCGCCACCAGCACCAGAAGCTTAGCGTCCAGGCGGGATTCGGGACCATAACCGGCCAGGCGGAAGAGACCTGCCAGAAGATAAAGCAGGAAGGGGGGCTTATCTACGTAAACGCCAAGCAGAGTCGGATCGCTGCCACCCGCGATCTGCAGTGCCCAGCCGGCATACAGCGCCTCATCGGGATGCAGTCCCGGTTGGCTGAGGAACAGATACCGCATCCCGGCAGCAAACGCCAGCACCGCTGCCAGAAGCAGCCATGAGTGGTTTCTCAACCATGACCATAGCGCGCCAACGTCACGAGAGGCCGCGGTGTAACGATATTGAGAAGAAAGCGTGCGCTGCAGGGATGCCGACACCTAATCCATGACCCGGTAGCGCAGCAAGGCCCAGACCGCCTCAAAGGCATCGGAGATGCCGATCTTTTTCCCCTCATGATATTCCCGACCCGTATAGGAAATCGGAACCTCGTAAATCCGGTATCCACGCTTCAGCACCTTGGCGGTAATCTCCGGTTCGATCTGGAACCGTTCAGATCTGAGAGGAATCGGCTTCAATACATCGGCTCGAAAGGCCTTGTAGCAGGTTTCAATGTCGGTCAAAATGCTATTATAGAGTACATTCGCCAGGAGCGTGAAGAACTTGTTGAAAACCATGTGCCAAAACATCATCGCTTTGTGCGGTCCACCCAGGAATCGAGAGCCATAGACCACATCGGCGCGCCCTTCAACGATCGGCAACAGCATCGCGGGATAGTCTCGCGGGTCGTATTCCAGGTCCGCATCCTGGATGATAAGTATGTCACCAGTGGCAGCCTCGATGGCCGTTCGAACGGCCGCTCCCTTGCCCCGGTTGCGCTTGTGGAACAGGACAACTATGTCTCCCTGGGAAGCTTCATCCTCCAATATCGCCCGGGATTTGTCGGTCGAGCCGTCATCGACGACGATGATTTCCTTTTCGAATTGCAGCGGACGCTCGACGTAAATCTGCTCATTCTCGCCAAAATCGAGGTCCACCGAACGTACTCGCCGCAAAATCTCACGCAAAGTGTTTTCCTCATTATGTACCGGAACCAGGATCGATACCTTCACAGTTTCTCCTTAGCTGGCGACCTGTCAGTCAACATCGTAATGCGCCGGTCAACATGACCAGCGCACAGTGTCGATTATAGCCCAGAGCGGCTGCCTTTGGCAAAGATGATCTTTGTAGCGGTCCAGAGGCTGTGCTACAATACCAAGAACCACAAGTTGGACCGACTCAGGAGAGAGTAATGACACCAGCCGATCCCACAACGCCAGAACCTTCTCCGGAACAGGCCGCGCAAGCCAGGCCACCGGTTGGTCTGAGCTTCGGCGACGGCTTTCAGTTTGGCTGTGGTTTTTTCGTAGCTGGCTTGATTGCCGGCTTGCTCGCTCTTCTGGTTCTACTCCTGACTCTTCTGATTCTCTCGCTGACCGGCTTCAACCTCTTTGGTGATCTTCTCGGAAGCACAACATCTTTTTTCCCCCTTGTTTGATCCCAATCCAAGCGGCCCTGCAATGCCTGATTGATGCCAAAACGCCTCGTCCCCATGAGGTGACCAGGCGTTAAATGGCATCGACAGAGTGGGGACTTGCTCAACGAGGCTGCCGCCCACCTTGCCAGGTTCTATCGATTCCGGGAAACAGGCGATCAATCTTCCTCGGGCAGAGTCATCTGATGAGCCAGGATGATTGCTTCCGCAACCTCGCGCATGGACTTACGATTATTCATGCTCATGCGCTGAATATTGCGAAACGCCTCCTGCTCGGTCATGTCCCGATGGTCCATCAATATCCCCTTTGCGCGGTCCACCGCGACCCGGGTCGCCAGCCTATCTTCAAGTCGCGCCGCGTCCTTTGATATCTCCTGGTACTCCTCGAAGCGGGCCAGCACAACCTCTATTGCCGGCAGTAGATTGGACTCGTCGAAGGGTTTGATCACATAGCCTGAGACACCTGCCTCCGCAGCCCGCTCCACCAAATCACGCTGGCTGTAGGCGGAGAGCAGCAACACCGGTGCAACACCTTCCTCGGTCAGTATCCTGGCAGCTTCAATGCCATCCATGTCAGGCATCTTGATGTCCATGATCACCAGATCGGGCTTGAGTTCCCGGGCCAGGTTGACGGCACTGAGTCCGTCGCCGACATCGCCAATTACCAGGTACCCGAGATTGCTTAACATCTCCCTCAGGTCCTGCCGAATGAGGGCCTCGTCGTCGGCGATGATTACTCGATTGGGTTTCTTATTTTCGTCCACTTCCATCTCCTTGCCGGTGCCTCCGTTGGGCCAGTCACCAGAATTGATTTCTTACAGATTATCTTTTTGGAAAGTCACCAGGGCTTTGGTACCACCGCTGGTCTGTTCCATGGAAAAACACCCTTTCAGGTCACTTTCCACCAGAGCCCGCACGATCATCAGACCAAGTCCACTGGTTGTTTGGGGGTCGAAGGTTTCTGGCAGACCGCCGCCGTCGTCGGAAATCTCCAGTGTCACTTGATCGCCTGCATCGACCAGGCGTACCAGGACGCTGCCTGACTCCTTGTCAACAAACGCATGTTCCAGGGCGTTCAGCACCAACTCATTGGCCGCCAGGGCGCAGGCTGTCGCCTGCTGGCTGGGTAGATAAATGACTGGTCCGATCACGTTCAGGTCGATGTTCTTGTCGGGACTGACAGCCGCCCGTTGGGTCTGTTTGACGATTCTTTGGCAGACATCCCGAATATTGATGGCCTGTTTGTCATCGCCCGACAGGAACTCGTGAATGATTGCCACTGCCAACACCCGGTTTACCGCCTCATTCAACTGCTGTCGGGTCTCCCGATTATCGGTGCGGCGGCCCTGCATGCGCAGGATCGAGGCAACGGTCTGGAGGTTATTCTTAACCCGGTGATGGACCTCCTTGATCATGGTCGCCAGAATCTGAAGCTCCAGTTCCCGGCGTCGAGCCTCGGTGTCATCGTGTACCATGATAATGGCGCCACGTAGGGTAGGCACGCTATTGCCCGTGCTGATACGATTGCGCGGCCACCAGCCGGGACCATAACTCCGGATTGGAACAACTTTGCGTGTCCAATGACGGTCCCCTTCCACCACCTCATGCTCCTGACAGATGCCGGTCTTGAAGGCATCCCTCACAAGCATTTCGTCGCGCGTCTGGAGATCGCCGATGTGCTTGTCGTGCAGATCGTCCAGATAGCCCAAACGTCGATAGTGGTTATTGGCGATGCCGCTCAGGTAACGGATGTGGTAGGTTTGATCCACGAAGAGGATGCCGTCCCATTCACCAAACCGACTCAATTGCTCTGCGCCTTCCAGATCTCCGCGCAACACCATGGTCTGAAGCCACGTAACCGCCTTTCGAAAGCTGCGATGGCGGCGCTTGTGCCGTTCATAGGCAATCAGATTGGTCTCGATCTGGAGCACCGCAATAGTTCGGCCACTGGAAGAAATAACCGGCAGCACCTGTTGGATAATGGGAGTTCCCTGGTCGAGCAGGTTCCTCTGACGCTGCCCTCTTCGCCCCTGCATCAAGCCGGACGATATCAGAGGGTTCTCCTGGAAAGAAAGAGGTCGTCCGACCCAGGGCTCACGGTACAGCGTGGCGATGGAGTGAGGCTGTGCCTGGGCAACCACCAGGGCGACATCGCCATCCCGTACCAACAGCGTTACGTCGGCACGGCTGATATCGGATATCAGGGCCAACCCTTGTTCAACCCGTTCCAGATGGTCGATCTCATCGGCAGTAAACCGGTAACGCCACTCCGCGCCGTATGTTGACAGGTCCATGATTCCCGAGAAACCGCAGCTTCCATAGTTAAAGGCCGATGGCAAGAACGCCATCGGCCAAATTGGCTGTACATCGTTAAAAATGACTCAGGCTGCGTCAATCAATACTAGCACAGTTGTCATGATACAGCAAACGTCGATTTGATCGCTTGTGTATCGAGGTAGGTGCCGCATTCGCCTGAACACTCAGGGGGCTATGCCAATGATAATCACCGGTACCGGAGGGGTGGTTCGCCCATGCCGCAGGACATTATGTACTTCCTTCTCGTTCCTTCGACTCCTTGATCAGACAAACTTTCGCATCAACAGCCGTGATAGCATCCTCGACCTCTTGATACAGTTCTGGTTGGTGCACCAACAAATACTCTTCTCCGTTCAGATGTGAATACCGCTTGACGATCCTCATGAGGAACTACCCTTCTTCCTCTCCCTTTCCATGATAAGCATTTGACTGCCACTCGATTGGTACCTGAGTAATCTTTTCTTTGCCTGTAGGCTTGTGAACCGGTTTACCCATAGGGCGAATTCGTAATGTGCCCGCATAATAGGCTGCAATACGCTCTCGGATAAAGTCGGTGTATCGAGCTTCCCGCTCGGCCCCCATTGCCCGCCGGTTTCGAAGATATAGTCCAAGACGTTTGAAGATAGGGTAGTAGAGAATATCGAGCGGAAAGACCTCACCATCTTCGACGAAGTTACCCACCTGCCAGCAAATGCTGCCGTCATCAGCCAGCACACGATAAAGCTCTGCAATGGTGGCGGCCTGCTGCTCCAGGTAGGCTTCGATGGCCACCCGATTCTCTTATTCTTTCCCGAGGTTGTATGGAGGCGACGTAAGAATCAACTTCACCGATTTATCCGGCACCTCAGCAAGGAAATCATTCACATCGCCTTCATAACAGCACCAGATTGGCATCGGATGAATAGTGATCCTTCATTGCCCACGAGCCATCGACATTTATCTGGTGAAACATAGGCACCTTCTATACCTGTCCTATTCTAACGGGTTATGTCTACCAGCTCTCGGTAGAGAAGCCACCCCGTATTGATAATCGTGGAAAGCGAGGAAAAAAATCCGAGGCATTGAAACACACCGATCCCCCGCGAATAGATTGCGAGGGAGGTGTGATAAGTGTCTGGTCGGGGCGAGAGGATTTGAACCTCCGACCTCTTGAACCCCATTCAAGCGCGCTACCAAACTGCGCCACGCCCCGACGAACACGACGATTATAGCACGCGGCCTTTGTTTCGCCAAATGCTAACTTTGTGGGAGTGGCATTACGAGCAGCCATCATCCCCCAGCCTGGCCCCCAGGAATCCGGGCCGTCCCCGCACAAAATCTGAAACCGGCATGGCGCGCTTTCCAGCCGGCTGCACACTATCAAGGATCAAGACACCCTCTCCGGTCACGACCCCAATACCATCAGGTCCTCTGATAACAGTCCCAGCAGGCCGATCCGACCTGGATTCCTGATCCGCGCGGCCGGACAATACCTTGAGCGGCTGGCCGCTGTAGGTTGTGAAAGCCGCGGGCCAGGGGTAATAGGCTCGAATAGCCAGGGCGATCTCTGCTGCAGCCTTTCGCCAATCGATGCATCCCTGTTTCTTGCGCAGCGGCCGACAGATCGTGGCCAGGGTCTCCTCCTGCTCCTGAGGATTGATCTCCCCGGCCAGCCACCTGGGCAGCGTCTCGCCGAGCAGACCCGCACCATGGTGGGCCAACCGGTCTGTCAAGGTAGCACCTGTATCGTCATCACGAATCGGCATTGCCGCCTGGGCCAGCAGGGGTCCAGTATCCAAATGCTCGTCCATCAACATGATGGTGCTGCCGGTCACCTGATCGCCCGCCAGGATTGCCGCCTGCACCGGTGCAGCCCCTCGCCAACGGGGTAAGAGGGATGCATGCACGTTGATGCAACCGTGAGCAGCAAGATTTAGCAGCGCAGGCCGCAGGATCTGCCCAAAGGCGGCAACCACAATGACCTCCGGCGCGAGACGCGCCAGGTCCGCTACCGCTTCCGGGTTCCTGAGGCTCTGAGGCTGTAGCACAACCATCCCCTCTTGCCGCGCGTAGTACTTCACGGGCGACTCCCGCAGCTTTCGACCGCGCCCGCCTGGCCTGTCTGGCTGGGTCACCACCCCCACGATATCGTAGGGTCCGGAAACCAGTGTTGCCAGGCTTGGCACGGAAAAATCGGGCGTCCCCATAAAAAGAACACGTGTCATCCGAGTACCTCCTCCAGCAATTTTAGCACAGGCTGGCGATTCATTCCATTTTTCCACCCAGATTCTGAAACCCTGACACCACTTGACCGTATAGAAAGTAGGAAACAAGGAAACAAGGGCGGCTAACCTATTTACTTATTTACTTGTCTACTTGTCTACTTATCTACTTGTTTTCTTGCCTGCTTGTCCACAGTATGAATTGATCGAAGGAGGATAATGTGACCGAAAACATCAGCACCGGCAAAGGTGCTCAGGTCAATCTGCCCATCGAGGGCTACGAAAATCTGACGGTTAGAGAGGTGGTTCCTCTGCTACCCGAGTTGGATAGAGATGGTCTACAGGCCATCAGAGACTATGAAGCTGCCCACAGCAACCGTACGACCATCCTGCGAGCGGTCGACAAACGAATGGGTGATCTGGATACAGCGACGGATGAAGTGAAAGTTGATGGGATTGATAGCGACGTTTCAAGCGATTCTCCCAACCAGCGGACTGAGTCGGTCGAAAAGACAGCCGAGTCACTGCCGGAGGAGACACCAACGCTGACCGATCGTTTGGTCGGCACCACCGAGTATGATCCGGCTGCCAGCAACGACGATAAGGTTATGGCGGCTCTTTCCTACACGGCCCAATTGCTGCCGGTGTTTGGCTTGCTGCTGCCAATCATCATCCTGATCTCGGAGACAAGCAACAAACGACCCTTCCAGCGCTATCACGCCGTGCAATCGCTGGTGCTCTCCCTGATCCTTTGGGGGCTGCAGTCGATCATGTGGATCATTGTGATCCCCATTCTCACGGCGTCGATCATCTGTCTGCCGTTCCTGTGTGTTCTGCTGCCGGTGATGATCTTCCTCTGGCTACTGCCACTCTACTATGCCATTCTGGCTTACGAGGGCAAAAAGTTCAGCATTCCTGGTCTCACCCAGTTCCTGGAGGATCAAGGCTGGTTGAATGTCTAATCGCCAGATTCTGAGCAACGATTGAGCTTAACGACCCCACTGGTGTCCAGTGGGGTCGTTTTTGTGTCTGACGTGTTCGCACATTCGTTTCCTGTCTGGTATAATCAGCCCCGCTGATCTGAATCAACCCAACCTTGCCGATCATTGTCATGGAAGAACGCACAATATCCGCCAAAAAGCGCCCGGAAGAGATCGTCCTTGATTCCGCGTTAAGGCCCAAACTGCTTGAGGAAATGATCGGGCAGGACCGTCTCCGCAGCAATCTGGAGATATTGATCGAGGCCGCCCGACAACGAGAAGAGGCCCTTGATCACGTGTTACTCTACGGCCCGCCCGGCCTCGGCAAAACCACCCTTGCCCACATATTGGCCAACGAGATGGGGGTCAACATGAAGGTCACCGCCGGACCGGCCATCGAGCGCGCCGGCGATCTGGCGGCAATCCTCACCAATCTGCGCAAGGGCGACATCCTTTTCATCGACGAGGTACACCGATTGGGCAGGGCAGTGGAGGAAATCCTCTATCCAGCCATGGAGGATTTCGCTCTGGACATCGTGATCGGCAAGGGTCCCAGTGCCCGTTCCATTCGCCTCAAGCTGCCACGCTTCACGGTGATCGGCGCGACCACGCGCCTCGCCCTGTTGACGGCACCACTGCGCTCCCGCTTCGGTGCGATTTACCGCTTCGATTTCTACCAACAGGCGGCGATTGAACAGATTGTCGACCGGGCGGCCAGGCTGCTGGAGGTCGACATCACACCTGAAGGCGCCCAGGAGATCGCCCGGCGGGCGCGCGGAACCCCTCGGGTGGCCCTACGCCTCTTGCGGCGAGTCAGAGACTATGCTCAGGTCAGGGCAGACGGCATCATCACACCCGCAATCGCAGACACAGCCCTGGCGCTGCTCGAGGTCGATTCGCTGGGTTTGGACGACCTGGACCGAAAGGTACTGCACACGATTATCCAGAAATTCGACGGTGGGCCGGTGGGCCTGGAGACCATTGCTGCGGCGATCAGCGAGGATTCGGCCACCATCATGGACGTGGTAGAGCCTTACCTGCTTCAGTTGGGGTTTCTGGACCGCACCCCGCGAGGGCGGGTGGCGACTCGTGCAGCCTACCAACACCTCGGAATCGCCCGGCCCGAATCGGACTCGCCATCTGGCCAGCAACCGGGCCTCTGGTAGGTGTCCCAGTCACTTACATTTGCATCAACTGCCTCTCTCCCCCGCACTGAACTCGGGTCTCTTCAATGACTGTCACACCCTCACCACGTATCGGCATTACGACCCGGACGAATGAGAGACCTTACCAGAATCGCTGGTTTCGTGACTATTGGTGGGCAGTCGTCTGGGCTGGCGGCGAACCGGTGGTGCTGACGCCGGAAACGGCCGATCTGGCACCGGATGAACAAATCGCGCGTCTGGATGGCCTTTTTTTGCCCGGGGGCGGCGACATCCACCCTCGTTTCTACAACGAGCCGCTTCAGGGCAGTGATCCCGATGACATTCACATCGACCGAGACGAACTTGAGCTTCCACTGGCGCGTGCAGCGTTGCAGGCCGGTATTCCCATCCTGGGCGTATGTCGGGGCCTGCAGGTGTTGAACATCGCAGCAGGAGGCAGCCTGCTACAGCATGTAGAAGGCCATAAATCTCCCGAGGAAAGCGTGCGATATCATGATGTCGACGTGACATCAGGATCCCTCCTGGCCAAAGTCCTGGGCCTGGATGGGCACTTTGTTACCAACACTTATCACCACCAGGCGGTGACCATGGACACTCTGGCGCCAGCATTCCTCCCATCGGCGTCCACGACCGGGGAGCCGCTGCTGATTGAGGCACTCGAAACAGGAGAAGAGGGATGGGTCCTGGCCGTCCAATGGCATCCTGAACGGTTTTTCGAACTGCATGAGGTCCACCGCCGTCTCTTCAAAGAGTTCGTAGCCGTCGCAGAAGCAGGGCGATGAAAACATCCGATTTTGACTACTATCTTCCCGCCGAACGGATCGCTCAAGTCCCCATTGAACCCCGGGACGCATCCCGCCTTCTGGTGGTACACCGGAACAGCGGAAGGCTGGAGCACCGGATGTTCAGGAATGTGGTCGACTATCTTGAGCCCGGTGATCAACTGGTGGGCAACGACAGCCGCGTCATTCCAGCCCGCCTGTTTGGCCACAAACCGACCGGGGGCCGCGTCGAGATCTTGCTTTTACACCCCTTGGCTGACGGCAACTGGCAGTGCCTGGTGCGGGGCAAGGGATTGCGCCCCGGCGTAACCATCCTCATCGAGACGCCCAAGGCGTCCGAAGCCGCTATCACCGGCACCATCGTCGCCGAAACAGACTCGGGCAGTCGCGTGGTCCGGTTCTCGCCTGCAGTTGGCGAGTGGCTGCATGAGGCCGGCCAGGTACCCTTACCGCCCTACATTCACCAGGAGCTGGACGACCCAGAGCGTTACCAGACCGTCTACAGCCGTATCGAGGGCTCGGTAGCCTCCTCGACAGCCGGGCTACACTTTACTCCCGACCTGCTGGTGGCCCTGCGTCGCCAGGGCATCGGTCTGGCTTTCATTACCCTGCATATCGGTCTCGATACCTTTCAGCCTGTGCGCACCGAACGTGTCGAAGACCATCCCATGCACAGCGAATGGGCAACGCTTTCGGCAGATGTCGCCCGTCGGGTCAACGAGGCAACGCTGGCAGGAGGACGGATCGTGGCTGTGGGTACCACAGCCGTCAGATCCCTGGAATGGGGGGCGACAGGTGCTCAAGGCCTTGATCCATACGACGTCGATGCCTGCCCATGGAGACGGGTGGCCGCTTTCGAAGGAGAAACCAATCTCTTCATCCGGCCTGGCTACCGCTTTCGTGCCGTGGATGCGATGATCTCCAACTTTCATCTGCCCCGCAGCACGTTGTTGATGCTGGTCAGTGCATTTGCGGGCAAGGACCTGATCGACCACACCTACCAGGAGGCAATCAAGGAGGGCTACCGCTTTTATTCCTTCGGAGATGCCATGCTGATCCTTTGAGGGCATAAGGATTATGCCAACCGTGCCAACAGAAAAACGAGGTCTGCCCGATTTCTGCAGGCGGACCTCGTCGTGATTCATCAGAAACTGTTTGAAAAGTCTTGTCCATGGGTTTGTTGGGTCTTCAAACCCTCTTCAAACAGCTACTAAGCCTGGCTTGCCGCCTCCTGTTGCTCTTTGGCGTCCCGTTTTTGCTCTCTGCGCGCCGCCCGATCCAGTCGCCACCGATGATAACGCCCGGTCGCGCCCTCGACCAGACTGTAGGCCGTGGGTACCAGGAGAATCGTCAGCAAGGTGGAAGTGATCAAGCCTCCAATGACCGTTATCGCCATGGGTTGGCGGAAGCCACTGCCTGAACCCAGGCCGATAGCGACGGGCAACATGCCCAGAATCAGCGCCAGAGTCGTCATCAGGATGGGCCGCAAGCGGATGGGACCGGCGATCATCAGAGCGTCGTCCCGCGGGACTCCCTTGTCACGTCTCAACTTATTCGTCAGGTCCACCAGAAGAATCGAGTTCTTGGTAACCAGCCCCATCAGAAGGATAAGGCCGATCATAGCAGTCATATCCAGCGGGAAGTTGAAGATAAGCAGGGCCAGCAGGCCACCAATGGCCGCCAGAGGCAACGCCAACATGATGACCAAAGGTTGAACAAAGGAACCAAACAGGGAGGCCAGCACCATATAGACAAAGACCATGGCCAACAGCATGGCGGTTCCCATAGCTGTAAAAGCCTCATCCTGCATCTCCTGTTCACCACTGAATTTCCAGGAGACATCCGGCGGAAACTGCGTGTTTTCCAGCGAATATGTCACATCCTCCACCACGTCCTCAACGACGCGATCGAAGGTGTTGGCACCGATAATGACGGCATTCTGGCGGTCGAGTCGATTGAACTGCGTTGGACCGCTCGCCGCCTGCAGATGAGCAATCTGACGCAATGGCACGAAACCCCGTTCCGTCGGCACCTGCAGATCGAGGATCTGGTCGAGTTCATCCCGATCCTTTTCCTGTAACTGGACACGGATCTCAGCCTCAGGACCTTCGCCCCGGAAGGTCGCCACCTCCGAACCCTCGACCAGGGTACGGACTGTGCTACCAATCGTCGCTATGTTGAGGCCGAGATCCGCGGCTCGACGCCGGTCCACCACCAGAAGAACCTCGGGCTTTCCCGGTCGATAGGACACATCTACGTCCACCAGTCCCGGTACCTGCTTCAATTGCTCCGCGAGGCCAACACTGAATTGATTCAGTTCGTCGGGGTCGCCGATGGTCTGGAGAATGATCTGGACCGGTTTTCCCAGAACGGAGGTTCCTCCGCCCATCATGGACATGAAGTCGCCGCCGCTGATGGATAGTCCCGGCACCTCAGCGAACTCGGTTCGAGCGGAGGCGATGAAATCCTCCAGGGGTTTACCCTCAGCCAGCGCAACAAAAAAGGTGGCATTTTCGGGGGTTCCCAATCCGCCCACACTGGTCAATACGGAGTCAACGTCCTCCCGAGCCAGAAGTCTTGTCTCCAGTTCGCGGCTGGCCTGGTCGGTTTCGGCCAGGGCCGTGCCGGGAGTCAGCGACAGGGCCATATTCACAGTACCCTGGTCAATTGTGGTCATAAAAGCTTTGTTCAGGAACGTGGTCCCGTACAGAGCGCCTACCAGGAGGGCCACGCCGGCCAGAAGGGTAATCCAGCGGTGCCGCAAGGTCCAACCGAGAACTGTTTGATAGGCCCGATCCAACCAACCGAGACTGGCATGGGCATGTTCCAGGGATTCTGCCTCTTCCTCGGTGAACTTCGCCTCCTCCTGCTTGAAAAACTTGGCAGACAGCATGGGTGCAAAGGTTAGCGCTTCGAACAAGGAGATCAATACGGCCACGCTTACTACAACGCCAAAGGAGTTGAGGAACTTTCCAACCAAACCGCCAACGAAAGCGATGGGAAGGAAGACCGCAACAATGGTCAGAGTCATGGCGACGACCGGCGTGGCAACCTGGGCGGTGCCGTCACTGGACGCCTGTTCGGGCGTTTTACCCATCTCCATGTGGCGGAAGATGTTCTCCCGGACCACAATGGCATCGTCGATGATCAGACCAACAGACAGACTCAACGCCAGAAGTGACACAATGTTCAGGGTCATGTCCAGCGCCGCCATGACAGCAAAGGTGCCCAGCAGAATGAAAGGCAAGCCGGCAACGGTCACCAGGGTGTTGCGGATGTTTCGGAAAAAGATGAATACGACTAAAGAAGCCATCAACGCGCCGATAAGCAACTCGCGCATGGCATCGTCAAAGCTTTCTTCCACAAACTCCGACTGATCCTGCACGACGATCAAGTGAAGGTCGGGCCGCGCCTCGCCCAGGAGGTCCAGTTCCTTGTGAACACGCCCGGCTACCTGAACCGTGTTGGTACCAGACTGCCTGTTGATGGCGATGGTCACCGAGTCCTGTCCATCCAAGCGGCTGTAGGTGTCCAGTTCCTTCCAGCCATCCTGCACAGTCGCGACATCGCCGACGCGAACGGCCCCCAGAGGTGAAGCGATCTGAAGATTGGCAATATCATCGACCGTGTCAAAGTTGCCCGGGGTACGAATCAGCAGATTTTTGCCTTCCTGCTGCACGCTGCCGCCGGGGATACTCCAGCTCTCGGCCATGATAGTGCCTATGACCTGTTGCGGCGCAACATTGCGGGCCTTGAGAGCACTCGCATCCAACAGTACCTGGATCTCGCGCTCCTGCCCACCGCTCACGGAAGCATCGGCCACTCCTTCGATCCGTTGAAGGCGGGGAAGGACCTCATCAGAAACGGTCAAGCGAACATTCTCAGCCGCAGCCGTTCCTGCTTGCGCCGACACCGATACATTCATGATCGGAAAAGAGGAAGGATCGAAAGCCTGCAGGGAAGGCTCGAGAATATCCTCCGGCAGCTCGCTCCGCACATTGGCTATCTTCTCGCGAATATCCTGAATTGCCTGGTCGACATCCTTGTCCAGATTGAAGCTGACCAACACCATGGAGAAGCCTTCGCCCGACTGGGATTGTACCTCTTCGGCCCCTGGGGCAGTTACCAACGCCTCTTCGATAGGTCGAGTAACCTGATTCTGCACTTCCTCGGGACCGGCGCCCGGATAGACCGTTATCACGGCCAGTGTAGGAAAGGAGACATCCGGAAAGAAGTCCAACGGCATATTGTTGTACGCAATGATGCCCACCACCGCCAGGGCCAGCATGATCATGGTGATGAAGACAGGATTTTTGATCGAGACATCCCAAATTTTCATGGCTACTGCTCCATCAGCTCGACGGTAGCGAACATGCCAGGTTTGAGATCTCCGGCACCGTCGCCGGCAGGCCGGATTGTGACTTCGATCGTACGTGTGGCATGATCAAAGCTCGGCGCGATTGCCGAGACAACGCCGTCAAAGGAACGCCCCGGGAAGGCATCGACACGAATCCTTGCGGGCATCCCCTCGGAGATATCCTGGTAACGCGACTCCTCCACCTTAACGAGTATCTTGACATCATCGGAGAAAAGGATCATGAGAAGCGCACCGGGGCCTGCCATCGCCCCTTCGGTCGCATCCAACTGGTAGACAAAGCCATCCGTCGGTGATTCGATGGTGGCCTTTCCCAATTGCAGTTGTGCCAGGTAAAGGCCCAACTCCGCTTGCTTGACGCCCGCTTCGGCAGCCCGGATCTGAGCGGGTTCCGCACCACGCTCCAACATCGCCAACTGTGCCTCAGCGCCTTTCAACTGGGCATAGGCTCCTGCAATCATATCCGCAGTCGCGCCCTTCAACACTTTGTCATACCCGGCCCGCGCTGCTTCCAGACCCAGGGTAGCCATTTGAAGCTCAAGGCTTTCCGGCATCATGCTGGCAAAGGGCTGACCCGCGATGCGGTCATACATGCCCTGGGCGATATTCACACCAGCCTCTGCTTGCTTGAGTTGAGAAAGGGCCAGTCGCTTGTCCTCTTCGGAGGCCCCTTTCAACGCCTGCTCGTAAGCGGCGCGGGCAGCATCCACGGCGGACCGGGTGGCATCCAGATCGGTCTGTTTGGGCTCCGTCATCGCCAAATCCAGTTGTGACTGGGCCAACTCCAGGCCGGCCAGCGCCTGGGCCTGTTGAGCCTCGTAGATGGCGCTGTCGACCCTGAGTAAAATATCACCCTCATTGACATGGTCGCCAACGTCGACGTTGAGGTCCATGATCTGGCCTGCCAGCTCACCGATCACCGGTACAACCCGATCGGCCATGATCTCGCCGTTATAGGTCAGGGCCGGCGCACCAAACAAAGCAACAGCGCCCCCACTTTCCGATTCGATCCCCTGAGCGCTTTCTGTCGATGGTGTGCTGACTACAATGGGCGTTGGCGTGGCCTGCTGGCCGGCGACTGCCGCCGCCACCGGCTCTACAGGCTCTGCCTGGCCCGTGGTGAACGGCTCGGTCGCTGAACAGCCAACCAGGAATAGAAGGATCAGCAGGGCCGCCGCCGACCCAACGCGTCTCAGGGCAATGTTACTTTGATCGTTCATCATGGAAACTTCCTCAATTCATAAGCTGGGACTACCTGCCCCAGGAAATCGGCTGATCGGCCACGAAGCCATACTGGATGGGGACATCGATGGAAAGCTGCCGTTGATTACTGCCGTCAGCATTCATCACCCATATCGCCCAATCGCCGCTACGATTGCTGAGAAAAACAATCGATTGGCCATCGGGACTCCACGCCGGTGCCACATTGTGGGGCAACGCATCCACCAGCGTAGTGGCAGGCCTGGTCAAGGCCACCACATTCTGCCCGTCAGCAGTAGCTGTGAAGATCTCCCAATGGTCCTTCTCCTGGCTCTGGAATGCCAGACGGTTGCCTCCCGGCTGCCACGCCGGGTCCTGAAAGCGAAACTCGTTCAGGATCGCCTGATTTTCCGCGCCATTGTAATCGCCGGTGAGTTGAATACCGGTGCCACTGTGGTAGAGCACTCCGGCGTCACCCCAATCAGCCGCCATGGCGGAGTTCAAAGTGGGCAGGTCACGAAAATTACCACCGTCCCGATCCACGCGACTGACTCCCCAGAGATCCATGGTTTTGAGGGGAAAGAGCAGGTTGTAAGGAAATTGATCGGGCAGACAAATGCCATGTCCGGCATCACGACAAGCACCCTCGCCGTTGACTCTGGAGAAGGCGATCGACTGTCCATCGGGACTCCAGGTTGGCCCGCGCAACGGTTCCGCACGGGTCAGCATCTGGCGCTCGTTGTTGCCGTCAATGTCGATCAGGTGAAGCGTATGCTGCCCACCTCCCCGCCAGAATGCAACGGTCCGGCCATCGGGACTGATGGCAGGATCGGCGCCGTCGGTCAATGGCCTTAGCGAGTCACTGCCGAGATCATAGCTGTAGATCTTGCCACCCGACCGGTCCTGAAACACAAGCTTGCCTGTTAGCCCGGTCGACCTGGCGGAAGTCGCCGCTGCAATCGGCAATGGCTCTGCGGCACTGACCACATCGGACACCGGCAACGCATCGACCTCGCCGTCCACCTCCAGAAACGCGGCACTTGCCCAGCCGAAACCGTCATCCTGCAACGCCACCTGGATCCAATCCGCATCGACATTTCGACCCAGAGCAGCAACCGCCTCGGAAGGAGCCAGACGGCCGATCACAGGATACCCGGTGCCAGGACCTGATCGCACGTTGAGTCGCTGACTGGCGGTCGTCACCGTTGCATCCATCGATAACTTATCAGCTCCCGATGAAACCGCTTCGGATGTGGATGAAGTCACAGTTGGATCATCAGGTGATTGCGCGTCAACGCCGCCGCTGAATCCAGCCGCGTAATCGCTGGTCACGGGCAAGTATTCCACGGCAAACACGACCAACTCATCGGTCTGCACCCAACCCGACAGGCCATCGGGAACTACCACAGAGACCCAGCTGGCGTCCTCCGAGCGACCGATTGCCCACAAAACAGTACCCCGTGGAAGCGTTTCCAGCACCTCGCCTCCTGGAGACTCGTGCATTGTGGCGCCACGAGCACGCACAATGGCCAGCGTCTTGGATCCGAGCAGGTTTCGCGACTCTTGCGGCGCGTACGCCAAAACGGGCGTGGTCAGCATCATGAAAAAGACCAGCAACATACTCGCTGTTGCCGCGGGCATCCTCATAATCCTCAGGGAATCCCGATTAACTATTCCACCGTTCTTCATTTGCTACTCCTGGAATGGACATTCTTCTAGGTATACTCCCAGTATAGTCGCTTGTCAATTTTCGTGCATGTGCCAGAGGGGACATTCATGGGCCCATTTTTCCCGGCCCATAGGCCGATAGTCACATGACTATCGGCTAACAGGAGGATGTGTCGGTCGGCATATTGATTCCGATTTCCGCCTTGTGTTATACTAATGGAACAGTTGGCGCACACGAGGTCAGTCGATGGTAGACAAGCTGAGAGAGTGGCTCAATCCAGACCCGGGTACCCCGGGATCGTTTCGCGTCGGTTTCATGGCCGCCTATGTTTGGATAGTCGGCGGCATCGTACTGTACTTGAACCTGATCAGCCCCTGCGCGACCGGGCCCAGGTCGGGGCGATTTTTTGCCATGCTGTTAATGATCGCAGCACTACCCGTGGTGGAGCGTTTCGAACTGGCCCGTGGCCACTTATTGGAACCATCCCGTCTCGGTGTAGTTTTGCTCACGATGCGAATGGCTCTCGTCCAGGGAATAGTGCTGCTCGACTGTTCTGGATTGGCTATTCTTCTTTATCCGGTTATTCCCTTTGCTGCCTATTTCGCCATCGGGCCAAAGGCAGGTCTGATATTCGCCCTTTTCTACTGGGTATTGGGCAGTGCAGGAGCCCTGTTCCTGGACCAGGCCGCTCTGTTATCAGACAGCACAGGAATCACAAACAGCGTTATCTATACCCTGGCCATGATCTTCATGCTCTCCATCGCCCGAATCCTTCGCCGCGAGGAAGGCAGCCGCCAGCAGATGAGACAGCTTCTGGACCGGCTGGCCACCTCCCACCGGCAGCTCGAGGTCTACGCAATAGGAGCCGCCGAATTGGCCGCCGCCGAAGAGCGCAACCGGCTGGCGAGAGAGATCCATGACAGCCTGGGCCATCACCTGACGGCGGTCTCCATTCAGTTGGAGAAAGCCCAGGCCTACCGTGAACGCAGTCCGGAAGAGGCGGAACAGGCGATTGTCGATGCCCGCTTGTCGGCTCAAGCTGCGCTTCAGGATGTACGCCAATCCGTTGCCGCCTTACGCAGTCCCGAGGAGGTCTTCTCCCTTAGGGAGGCGCTGGAAGACCTGGTCAGCAGATTGGACAGCGACACTCTGTCCGTGGAACTCCACGTCGACGGCGACGAATCTGGCTATGCCCGGCCGGCCCTGGTCGCCCTTTATCGAGCCGCCCAGGAAGGCCTGACCAACGTTCAAAAACATGCCAGCGCCCACCATGTAATCCTGGATGTGCAGCTTGGTGATGAACTGGCCCGTCTCAATGTTCGCGACGACGGCGATGGTTTCGACACCGGCGATCTTGGGGAGTTTGCATCCTCCCCGGATGCCAGCTTCGGCTTGCTTGGATTGCAGGAACGGGTCGAACTGGTGCGAGGAGAGATTGCCATCATCAGCGATCCGGAGAGGGGAACGGAGCTTGTCGTTACCGTGCCAAAGAATCCCGCCCAGTTGCAGCTGTCAGGTGCAGCATGAGTGATGTCACTGTGCTGGTTGTCGACGATCAGAGACTGGTGCGTGAAGGAATCGCATCCTTGCTGAACATCCAGGATGGCGTGGCCGTTGTCGGACAGGCCACCGATGGACGCCAGGCGGTTGAAAAAGCGCTTGCCTTGCGCCCCGACGTCATCTTGATGGACGTGCGGATGCCGGTGATGGATGGTATTGCTGCCACGGCTCAGATCCGTCAACGCATGCCCTCCTGTCAGATCTTGATGTTGACCACCTTTGACGACGATGAATATATCATCAAATCGCTCCATGCCGGGGCCACTGGCTATCTTCTCAAGGACATTCCGGCGACACACCTGGCTCAAGCCGTGCAATTGGCCAATGCAGGCATCTATCAGTTGGATCCCTCAGTGGCTGGCAAATTGGTTGGCATGCTCAATACGCAACCTGAGAAGCGCCCCTCCCCCTCCCCAAAAAAGCCCCAGAGCCATGGCCTGACCGATCGCGAGCTTGAAGTGCTTCGTCTCATTGCCACCGGCGCCACAAACCGGGAGATCGCCGATCAGTTGGTCGTCAGCGAAGGCACTGTCAAAAACCACGTCTCCAATATCCTCAGCAAAATGGGACTGAGGGATCGCATCCAGGCGGCCCTTTACGCTTTCGAGCACGATCTGGCATAGGGAGTCCCCATGACCAACATCTTCACCCAGGCGGTTCATGCCGGCGAGGGCGCTTCGGCCCCCAAAGCTACCCCGGTAACAACGCCGATTTACCACAGTGTAGGATTCGTACACGGTTCGGCCCGGCATATGGACGCCGTTTTTGGTGGCGTTGAGCCCGGTTATGTCTACAGACGCTACGGGAGTCCCACGGTGTCAGCTTTCGAGAGTGCCATGGCCACGCTGGAGGAGGGAGATGCCGCTTTTGCCACCGCATCGGGCATGGCCGCGGTCCACGCTGCGCTATTGGCTGCCGGTGTGCGTGCCGGCAGCCACGTTATCGCCGCCAGCGCCTGCTACGGCGCGACCTACGCGCTGCTCAACACGCTGATGGCGGAGCAAGGCACGGTGACCCATTTCATGGACATAACCGATCTCGAGCAGATTCGTGCCGTTGCTCAGGAAATAAATCCGGCGGCAATCATCACCGAAACGGTCTCCAACCCGCTTCTCACTGTAGCCGATGTGCCAGGTTTGGCCACGATCGCCAAGGGGGTCGGGGCTTCGCTGATCGTCGATAGCACCTTCTCCACGCCCTATCTTTGCCGACCCCTTGACCTTGGCGCCGATTTCGTCGTTCATTCAGCCAGCAAATATATCGGCGGACACGGTGATGTACTGGCCGGGGTTGTGGTAACCTCGAACGAGAATCGCAGCCGGTTATTTGCGATAGAAAAGATGATCGGTGCCGTATTGGCGCCGGAGGTCGCGTGGCTGGCGCTCCGGGGACTCAAGACCCTTGCCCTGCGCATGAGGCAACAATGTGCCAATGCCCGGGAGATCTCGGCCTGGCTTGTTCAACATCCCGCCGTGAACCATGTACACTATCCCGGTTTAGCGGGCCACGCCCAACATGCATTGGCTCTCCAGCAGTTCGGCACCCGGGGATTCGGGGCCATGATCGCTTTTGAGTTGAAGGAAGCCACCCGGGAAGCGGCTTTCCGTTTTCTCGACTCGTTGCAGTTGATCCTTCCCGCCACTACCCTGGGCGACGTCTTCTCACTGGCTCTCTATCCTGTCATGGCAAGCCATCGCGCTGTACCGCCGGAGGCCCGCGCCGAACTCGGCATCACAGATGGTTTGTTGAGGCTGTCTATTGGAATCGAGGGTGCGGAGGACCTGATGGAGGATCTGAACCGGGCGCTGAGTACCTGACCTGGACAAGCCAGAACCATTAACGAAGTTGGCCCCCTGCCGGCAGGGGATTGCCAGCAAGAGGCCATGCAAAGACGAGTAAACGTGGGTGTGTTTTCGTCTATGCGCCAGTTTTAGTCTTGGATGGGGGGCGCTGGCGCGAAAGCCAGAACCCTACCCCGCCCAAGATTGCGATGACAGCCAGAGCTGCCAGCCACGGGTTAAAGGAAATCCTCATTCCTTCGGAAGAGCCCGCTTCCACCTCACCACTGAGGACTACCGGTGTCGGCAAGGGCACAGGCTCGGGTACGACAACATTCATCTTGAGAGGTTGTCGGACGCCGGCATCGGCCGAGCTAAGCGAGGTAAACAAGGTAACCTCGTCGGCAGTGTAGCCAAGCGCCTCGAAGTCCATCACACCATCGGCCACGTGGCAGTCGGGGCAACTAAGGGCCGCATCACCTCCCGCAGTGCCATGGCTGATCTGGATATAAGTGGTGAGTTCCTTGGGTTCCCAGGACCCACTGTAGTCCATGTCGGACTGCTCGGCACCGACGAGAATCGCCTTTTCAAGATCACCCTCTGTGAAGAAGGGATCCAACTTCAAGGGAATCGGTATGCCAGAATCTGCGTCTACTGGTACGATACCTGTGTATTCCTTAAAGGGTTGAATACGAGAGTTTTCGTCGGCGCGATCGCCGGGCCAGGGTTCGTCCGGTTTTGCCATACCGCCGTCAAACCAGCGGAAAACTACCGGCACCGAATTTGGGGGTTGCACATCGCTGACAGGCGAAAAAAGTTCGGTAATCGGGTCAAAATCTGGTTCGGCTGTCCAATCACGATGGATCAGACCTCCGGTGCTCTGCACGTGGCAGGCGCGACAGTCCAGACGAAGGTGATTGTTCAGGATCGGATCCCCATGGGGAGTGCTGGTATGACAGGTATCGCATAAAAGACGATCATCGGGCAGATCGCGGCTGAAAAGCGTCGGTCCGAACCCGGTAACCTTGTGGTTCTCTGATTCATGGCAGTCCACACAATCGAAACCGGCATCGGCATGATAGTCGCCGACGCTGGTTTCGCCGTGCCTGTCAGCTACGGGAGCGAAGTCGACGCCACGTATTATCAAGGGGCCACCCTCGACATTCTGGTGGCACAGCAGACAGTTCTGAGAAGGTGGCCGCTGTGCCTGACGGGCGCTCATCAAGGTCTGATCCTGTGTCAGCTTCCAGTTGCCTTCATCGTCCCTCTCCGGGAACCGCAGACTGGTGTCGTAGGTAGGAGAATGGCAGATCAGACAGTCGATCCCAGCCTTCTCCGCGGCGGTCACCTCATCGGGTGGCATGGGTAAACTGCCATCGCCGATATGACAGCGACCACAACCTCCAGGAATGTTCAGCTCCGAATTGAGGATTCCCAACCAGTTGATCCGCGCGATGGTAGCCGGGATGGGACTGTAGTGATCCATTTTTTCTTCCCACGTGTAGTGGACGGTGTGGATCACGTCGTCGGTAATGCCGGCATGACACATCTCACAGGTTTCTGGCCCGTTATACTCTTCGATGTATTTGTGAGGTTCCGGTGCCTGCGCCAGCCCCGAACAGGGTAACAACAATGCGAGCGCCACTGCGGCGATTACCAGATACAGGATATGGGAACGTGTTGCGACCCTCATTGTTCACCTCCCCCGGCCTGGTGACAGGAGAGACATTGATCGTTGGTTCGTCCCTTATGATCGATCGGCGCCGGCGCGATCAGACCATCCGGGTCGTGACAGAGCAGGCAGTCGCTGTGTTCCGGTCCGACATCATGGGAGCTGATGGTAACTGGCGCCGGGGTCGGCTGTGGAATCACGGCAGGCGCTTCCGGTGGTGCCGGTCGCTGCGATGCCAGTTCCAGTGTCGGAAGTGGCACAGGCTTATACGCCTCTTCCTCGGCGGCAATCCGCGGTACTGTGGAGATCGCCGTCGTCTCATCGGTTAGAAACCACCAGGTTGCCAGAAACGATCCGATGATGAAGAGGGTGGCAATAGGAGTGTAGATGACCAATCGCCGCCAGCGGGTTTCTGCGTCTGGTGGCTGCCGAACCTCACCAGCCAGGCGTTTTTCCAGCTCGGCGCTGTGTTCCTCCTTCATGGCCTCTTCGTCGAGGTACCCTGTGAAGATGCTCTTGTTGAACCGGGAGATATGCACGAAGTAGGCATGCCAGGTAAGGATGGTAAGAATTGCCAGTATCGCCTCAAGTCCATGCGCAATCTTTGCGGCCGGTACAACCTCACCGGAAAGATACTTGGTCGTCGTGATGGGATTCCACAACACGTAGCCGGTGACAGTCATCAGGGCTGTACCCCAGATCACACCCCAATACTCCAGTTTTTCCATGAAGTTGTAGCGGGCGTAATCGGGATGTTTCTCGGAGATGTCCAGGTTATACTTGATCGCGTCTACGAAGTCGGTGAAGTCTTTCAGGGTCGGGAACATGTCGAGCTCAACGCGCATCACAAAGACGCGATAGCCGACCTGAACAATATGGGCAATGGAAACCAGGATGAGCACTACAGCCGATATATGGTGTATCGTGCGCACCTGCTCAATGCCGCCCATGAAACGGATCATGCTCACAGCCCAGCCAGAATCCGCGTATTTCTGTGGAACGCCTGTCAAGCCAAGAACGGTAAAGGACAACAGCAACAGAAGGTGAAGTATCCTGTCCGACTTGATGAAGCGAAGGTATTGTCTGCCTTGATCACTCATGACTCCGCTCCTTTTCGCTCCGCCCGTCGAACTCGAATCCGCTTCTGTGCATCAATTACGATGTACAGGATGAAGAACCCAAGTAACGCCGGTATCAGGATGCGATAAAACCAGGTGACGGCAGTGACAAGGGGAAAGGTTTCCCAGTTCGGCCAGTAGTGGCCCAGCCAGCTTTCTGCAAAGTTGGTATTGGCATCAGGGTGGCATTCCCGACAGGTCTCGACCAGGTTTTCCTGGAGGCCCATGGCAGCTTCAGGATCATCGAGGCTGGCAATGGCGTGGGTGCCATGACAATCTGTACAGACAGCCTTATTGGTCGGTTGGTCCGGAGAGATCTTGTCGAACAACATAACCGTGGTGCCATGAAAGTCAGCCACGTATGTCTCGAAGACCTGGGTTGAGATATCGTGCCGCTCCATCATTTCCTCGTCAGCATGACAGGTGCCACACATCTCCGGCGATTGAAGTCGGAATTCCAGTGAGCGGGGGTCGGTCGCCGTGTGGGCAGGATGGCAAGAGATACATGATGGCGCATCGGGATCTCCTGCTTCCAGCGCTTCGCCATGCACGCTGCCCATGAATTTGTGATGAATGACGCTGTGGCATTTCAGACACATGTCCGATGAGGCGGTTGGCGGAATATCATCGTGCTTTTCGCTGCTGATGGGTTGAATATTGTGGCTGCCATGGCAGTCCGCGCAGACAGCCGCCTCTCGCACACCGGAAGCAGCCACCCGGGCATGAACACTGTCTACCTGCTTCAGTGCCTCATCGGAATGGCAGTTGGCGCAGCTCTGGCTGTAGTGAATCGTGAGGTCGCGTCGATCCTGGATCACGATCTCACCATGGGGATAGCCTTCGATGTCCGTGTGACATTCCTGGCAGCCAAGGCCCGTATGCACGGAACCCTCCAACTCAGCGCCATCCACCGTCACAGGCAATATGTGCCCCGAGGCCAGCTCCATTTCGAGCCCTTCCTGCTGGTGGCAAACCAGACAGTCCTCATTGCTCTGAGGCGTGGCCTCCTGGGCATTCACAGTAGCAGCCGGAAGCATCACGACGGCCGCCAATACCAATGCTGCTGTCGATACCAGCAACAGGAGTTTCCAGCGGTTCGTCACTCTGACACCTCCGTTCGGGCAGCGGGGATATCGGTGACAATCACGTCCCGGTTGGCTTGCAGCTCTTCGTCGATCACATCAGATTCCATGAGGAAGAGATCATCCTGGCCGTGACAGTTGTTGCAGCTCTCATTTTGAGGGGTGATGCGCTGCATGTTGTGAGGCGTCGTGTACTTCCACGTGGGAACCTCATCGAATTCTGGCAGCAACCCCTCGCCGTAGAAATCAAAGATCTCGCTGGTGGCCGGCACATGTCGCACCAGAACCCAATCCCATGGGCGGTCTTCGCTCTGAATCGGATTGTGTCCGATCTTGAAGGTCATTTCCGATTCGTCGGTGGTGAAGTATGGAATGTCCTGCTCATCCCGCCCGGTATGGCAATTGTAGCAGGACTTATACTCGCCCGCCGCATGGCATACCTGGCAGGACACGGTGTTGTTATGAATGGCGTGCTGCAGATTGCCATCGCCGGGCTCGATATTTTCATGACAGCCTGCCTGGGTACAGGATGGCTTTGGTGCGCCTTCGTAACGCGTGCCGTGGCTAATGTTATGATATTCATCCATGGTGTGACACTTGGTGCAGGGCATGCCGGCCTGTTTCCAATGGGCGCTGGCGGGGATACCCTCATGTTTGCCCTTGTATTCATCGGCGATACGTGCACCATGGCAGCCACCACAGGTCAGATTGACGTTGGCAACCCGTTTCACCTTATGGCCGGAGATCAGGCCACCATCCAACGCAGATGGACGACTGATATGACAATCCCCACAATCGGCATGACAGGAGGTACAATGGGTTGTGTAGGCAGTTGCCATCTCCGGAATCGTAAAGTCTGCCCCGCGATCTTTCAGCACCTCTTGATAACCGTGCTGCATGCGGTGCTGGCTGTCGCGAACCTGTTCCACAACCCCAACATGGCAGCTGCCGCAGGGTTCATCCGGGCTGGCGCTTACCTTGGCGACCAGGCCGTCGTGGGCCTCGTCCTTGTTCAGCGTCTCCGATTGGCCGCCGTGGCAGGCGATACATCCCGGCTCGCTATGGATATCTTCCTCGAGGAACTCCTGGCTGACCAGAACCTTTTCCCATACCTCCAACGGAGGTAATTCTCCCGCTCAGCCTTCACCTGAAGCCAGCTCGGAAACCACCTCGATGGGTTCCTCCGCTAACTGCTGCAGCAGTTCCTTGTTGGTGTGACACGCCACGCAATTGTCGGACGCCGGCGCATCGGCCACCAGGGCCAGCTGTACGGGTTGTTCCTCGTCCACTGTCTCCCCGGCCGGTGATTGGCTCGTGTCTTTAGCGGGGACAGTGGTCAATTCGAGAGAACTGCCCGTGGACCGGCTCGCCAGCGCCTGTGACATCGGCGCCGATTGAACCAGCAGGGCCACAAGGGTCACAACCATCAGACCCAATACAATCCACAGCCAGATGGGGCGAAATCTTGCTTGTTTCAAGGGCTGGCTCCTTACCCGAAAGCGGGAAACGCCTGTCTCGCATCGTGATCGATGCGAGACAGGCAGAGTCGGTGTCGTTTAGCAACAGTCGTTAAGAACCAGACTCCGTCGGATAGCCCTGGACGTGGACACCAGGGTTGAAGCGTTTGACAAACACCTCAGGATCATCGGTCCAGCCGCTCATGCCATGCAGCAGCGAACTGGCATCGTATCCTAACGCATTCAACGCCGACGTAACCTGGCTGGCTGTCTGGCCGGTATAGCAGGCAACCACGATTTCCCGGTCGGTGGGCAGCGAATCAAGCACGTCTGGCTGGAACAACTCTTTGGGGCTGTACCAGACAGCGCCGTCGATGTGGCCCTTGTCGTAGTCCTCTTGCGAGCGGACCGAGATGATATAGGGATCGTTGTCGGTGTCGCCATCATTGAGATTCTCAAAGAGAGCCTCTGCCGATGTATACCTTGGCCCACCGCCGTCGAAGTAGGCATCACCCGCCGGTGCAGGCTCGGCTGCCAGCGGTGAAGCAAGATCGAAGGTGCCCTCGGCTTCAAAGGGCTCGGTAACCGTTGCATATCCCATTGGCGTGGCGTCGGGATTAAAGCGTTTGTTGTAGACCTCGGGATCGTCGCTCCAGCTGCTCATTCCAAACAGCAGATTCTTGGCGTCCAGGCCGGCCGTGTTCAACTGAGAAGTAACGTGGCTGGCAGTCTGGCCGGTGTAGCAGTAAACCACGATTTCCTGATCGGCAGGCAACGCTGCCAGAGTTTCAGGATTGAGAACATCTTTGGGGCTCATGTTGACGGCACCAGCGATATGGCCCTTGGCGTAGTCGTCGGGACTGCGCACAGAGATGATGTAGGGGTCATTGCCTTCATCGCCGTCGTTGAGATTCTCGAACAACGCCTCGGCAGTAATGTTCTTGGTACCCTGGCTGAAGTAATCCACCGCAGCCACCTGAACCGCGTTGTCGGCCATTCCTGTTTCCGTGGCCTTGTCCCCGTCGGTTTCCAGTGGGTAGTCAGGCGAGGTTGCAGGATCATAACGCCCGGTCGCCAACACCTCATCGTCTTGCGTCCAGCCCATCATACCATACTTCATGTTGACGGTGTCATAACCCAGCACACCGAGCACCGTGTTGGCCAACTGGCCGGTGTGACCGGTATAGCAGTAGGTCACGATCGGCTTGTCAGAGGGCAGCTTGGCAAGATTCGCCGGATCAGCGATGGTCTTCCAGGGAATGTTGATCGCACCGGGAATGTGACCCAGGGCGTAGTGATCGGGCCCGCGCACCGACACGATCACCGGATCGTTGTCGGGATCGCCGTCGTTCAGGTTCTCAAACACAGCATCCGCAGTGATCACCGGTTTCATGCCCTCGGCATTCAGATAGGCATCCACCGCAGCTCGCACCACGTCGTCGGGCATATCGGTTTCGATGGCCAGTTCGGGGAAGTCATAGGTCTCGGTCGCCTCGTTGGGCTCCGTCTCCAACGGATAATCGGGCGAGGTTGCCGGATCGTAGCGCTTGGTGGCCAGCACCTCATCGTCCTGCGTCCAGCCCATCATGCCGAATTTCAGGTTTATGGTATCATAGCCCAGCAGGTTGAGTGCCGTCGCCGCCGCCTGGCCCGTGTGGCCGGTATAGCAGTAGGTCACGATTGGCCGGTCGGTGGGCAGCTTGGCCAGGCTCTCCGGCTTGGCGATGTTCTTCCAGGGAATATTGATCGCGCCAGGAATGTGACCCAAAGCGTAGTGGTCGGGCGAGCGCACTGACACAACAAAGGGATCGTTGTCGGGATCGCCGTCGTTCAGGTTCTCGAAGAGGGCATCCGCCGTCATCACCGGCTTGGCGTCCGATGTCACATAGGCCTCGGCGGCAGCCTGGACTGCCTCAAATGCACCTGCCTCAGGTTCCGGTTCTGGTTCGGGAGTAGCCGTCGGTGGCACCGGGGTTGCCGTCGGTGGCACCGGAGTTGCAGTTGGCGGTACCGGGGTGTTTGTCGGTGGCACCGGGGTGTTTGTCGGTGGCACCGGCGTGTTGGTGGGCGGCACAGCTGTGGCCTCAGGTTCAGATGAACCTCCACACCCTGCCAGAACAATGAGCAGCAGGACCAGCAGTCCTACTAACAAACGGTGACGAGTCATTATCTCCTCCTGATCATCGAAAGTTCAACGGAAGCTCCGACATGCTGTTGCACTCGAAGGATTGCCGTCTTCGGATTGGAAATCATGGGCATAAGCTGCCAGACATGCGAAAAGATCGCGTGTCCACACACCCACGTACTTCTGATAATACCCGATCTCTAATAAAAGTTTTATGACATAGATCATGTATTTATATTGGATTTTCTGATATACTCTAATTCGAGATGATGATCATAGAGTCAAATGGGTAAGAAGGGACAGGTCCCCCATGCTAAATCTGGAAAGCCTGCGAGTATTCGTGATGGCAGCAGAAACCGAGAACTTGACGCGAGTGGCCCGCCAGTTGAACATGAGTCAACCCAGTGTAAGCCAGCACGTGCAGTCGCTGGAACGACACCTGGGAATCGAGCTTTTCGTTCGCCATGGTCGCCGGATTAAACTCAGCCCGGTCGGGCAGACACTTCTGCCGTTATCGAAAGATCTGTTGCGTTCCAGCAAACAACTGGAGGAGGCAGCCCTTGCCCTGACCGGCGAAGTCTCCGGTCACCTGACCATCGGCTGCTCAACTTCCTCCGGAAAATACGTGCTGCCCCACCTTCTGGCCCGTTACAGAGAGGAGTTCCCTTTGGTTCGGGGCACAGTGAAAGTCGGCCACAGATCCCGAGTCATCGAGTGGCTGCTGGCTGGCGAAGTTGACCTGGCCGTGACCAGCGAACGCGTCAATCGAGGCGGACTCCACCATCGTCTCTTCTTCGAGGATGAGATCGTTCTGGTCGTGCCAGGCAATCACGAATGGGCCGATCGGGAATCCATCAATCCCAACGAGCTGTACCACGAACGATTCATCCTGCGGGAACCAGACTCAGGAACACACTCTGCCCTGGTGGAGGGCTTGGATCAAGCAGGCATAGACATCGAACGGATGGAATGTGTACTCGTCCTCGACAACTCGGAAGCCATCATCATGACGGTCGAGGAAGGGTTTGGGCTTGGGTTCGTTTCCAAAGTCACAGCGGAGCGCGGCGTCGCCTGGGGCAGTATCAAGGCCCTTGCACTGAAGGGAATCAGTATGAAACGCTGGCTGCACATGGTCGACAATGACAGAACTCCCCATTCGCCGGCGCTCAATGCCTTCACGATGTTCGTCGATGGACTGGAGGGGGCAGCCTCCAGCGTGCGCACCGGACGGCTGACAGTTCTGCCCGACCCGCCGCCCTCCCATACCGTGGTTGCGCCTGCCTGCACAGACTGATCATCCATCAGAACTTGACATGCTTTTCCTGTTATGTCATAACATGACCAATTCTGTTGTGTTTCACAAGGACGGACGAAATGATGCCAACTGACCGACACCGTTATATTTTGAAGCAGCTCTCAGACCAGAACACGGTGCGCATCGAAGACCTGGCTGAACAACTGGGCGTGTCTGGCATGACCATCCATCGAGATCTGAAGCGGTTGGACCAGGCTGGCCAACTGAAAAAGGTTCGAGGCGGCGCCATCCTGCCCGACGAAACAACCCGCAGTGACGAAGACTGTGTGACCTGTCTTGGCACCTCAACCGGGCGCATCCGCGTACTAATCGAGTTCAACGATGGGACCCGGCGGCGGGCCTGTTGTCCTCATTGTGGGCTTTTGGCCTATGCCCGATCATCCGAACAGGTACGAACATTCCTTGCGACCGATTACCTGTTTGATCGGACTTTCAATGGCAAAAGGGGCAGTTATCTGATCAGCCCGTCGATCACGCTATGCTGCACCCCAACAGTACTTGTATTCGAAAGCAAAAAAGATGCCATACGCTTCCAACGCGGCTTCGGCGGGCAGGTCATGGATTTCGGCCCAGCGGCGCACTATGTCCAAGATGACCTGAGAATCTAGCCAATGGTCAGTGGTCACAGTTGGCGGGGACGCCTCGCCGAAGGACTTGCATTCGCATCGGCATATTGGTGTACTGGCGTCTCGCATCGCTTACCTCTCCGGGGTGGTTCCCAGCGGTGCTTCGCATCCACTCCACTGGCCCTGCGGGACTCAGGAAAGTACCTTTCGAGTCAGATTCTTGCACACTGGGCAAGGAAATTATCCGCGAACCTAACGACGGCGTACCGCAGACCTGTCCTGAGCGTAGCCGAAGGATCAACGCTGATGAACGCAGATAATCGCAGATCCATCATAAAAAGATCTGCGATTATCTGCGCCGAAGGTCTGCGTAATCAGCGTTCCTCTGGCCTGTCCAGGTTAGGAATATGAAGCTAGCCGTATTATCCGATATTCACGCCAACCTGCGTGCGCTTGAAAGAGTCCTCGAGGATATCGACTGCTGGAAACCAGACGCGGTGGTAGTTGCGGGAGATGTGGTAAATCGCGGTCCGCAGCCACTGGCATGCCTCCAGCTGATCCTGGAACGACAGGCTCGCGATGGGTGGCATCTGGTTCGAGGTAACCATGAGGATTACGTCATTGCCCAATCGAAACCAGATTCGCCTCGCAGCGGACCATTAGGGGAGATCTTTCGCAGTTCACTTTGGACATATCGCCAGTTGAATTGCGACGTGCAAGCATTGGAGGCAATGCCCTTTCAACAGAGTCTGCCAACGCCAAATGGACATGAGGTTCGAATCACGCATGCCTCCACGCGCGGCAACCGGGATGGCATTTATCCCACGACCGACGACATTTCACTTCGCAAGCAGATCGGGCGTCCAGTGGTTCCCCTGTTTGTGGTTGGCCACACCCACTGGCCGTTGGTGCGTCAGGTAGACGAGACCCTGGTGGTGAATGTGGGTGCCGCCGGTTTACCATTCGACGGCGATCAGCGGGTCAGCTATGGTCAGATGACATGGCACATGAATGGCTGGCAGGCCAGGATCGTTCGGCTGGAGTATAACCTTCAGCTGGCCGAACGTGACTTTTTCGATACTGGTTTTCTCGAGGATGGTGGCCCCCTGGCCCGGCTCATGAGAATTGAACTCCTGGAAGCCAGGTCTCAGCTCTACCAGTGGGCAGTTGCTTATCAGGATGCCGTAATGGCGGGCGAGCTCACCCTTGCCGAGTCGGTGGAGCGGGTCCTTGCTCAATAGAGCCGGCGAAAAAGAAAAACTCGACCGCCGGCGGGTCGAGCATTCATCATCTTGGAAAAAGCGAGCACCTGAAGGATTTCATTCCTCCCCAGGCCGTCGCAACACTCGGCGCATGACCTGCGTGCCACCCCTGGCCGACTCTGTGGTGACAACCCAGGTTGCTTCCGCGCCAGCATCGGCCACTTCCCTCACGCCCTCGATGGTGCCATGAGCTGCGCCTTTCACACCGCCGGCCACGGCACCGACTGCCATTGACGTTCCACCCAGAGCTCCGAAAGCCGCTTCCGCGGTAGCATCAAAAACCTCCTGGGCGAATTCCTTGCTGGTGGCCTTGGCCTGGACGGCGCCCTTTTCCTCATCTTCCAGCGCTACCAGAAATGCCTCGGTCATCTTGCCGGCAGCCCTGCCAGAACTGCGAAGGATGCTGCGGGTTGCTTCGCCGAAGGACTCGCCACCGATCGTTAACGCCATCAAGAGACCCTCGGCTGTGCCCTTGAAAGCACCTGCCCAGGCACCTGAGGACCGCGCGCCGCCGACAACAGATGTTGTGAGGGCATCGCCAAGGGCCTTAGCCAGATCATCAGATGCCTCAACCGCCTTATCGGAAAGGCGTTCCGACTCGGCCGCAGCCATGCTGGCGGAACCATCAGCTGTCGCAACAGCGCCACTTGCTGTCATCCCGGCTATCTGCCCGACCTGTTGGAGCCGTTGCGCTACGGAGCTTGTTCCCTCAAACGTCTTCGCTTCGTTTTCCTCACTCATTATCCATCCTCCGGCTCTCGCGGGGAAAGCACTGTGCTCACGCATTCTCCCCACTCGATCGTGGGTTCAGAAGCAACGGGCAATCACCATTGGCAATCCCACCGGTAACCACGGTCGGCGAAATCCAACTGGTTGTCATACTGGGCCATTATAGCCCAGCCAACATGGGTTGACAAGGTTTGTTGCCCCGGAAAAACCGTGGGGGCTTCCTGTTCGCGGTTCTTCCAACATTGAACCTTAAACGATGGCTCATGGTGTTATGAACGGATGGTGCTTGCAGCACCATCCCCCTGGCCAGGGACATTCGAATCTTCCACAGACGCTGGTTCCATCTTCGTGACCGGCGCGATGTGGCATGTTTATCGAGGAGGTGTCCCGCCCAATGAGCCCCTGCAATCGCACCATGAAGTTTGGCAGGCTTCCATAGTTCCAGGTAGATAGGGCGATACTGGGCCTGTCTGCAAGGCTGGTCATTCCCCATTTGCCTGCTTATCCCAAACAAGAACGATACCTGATAATATGGAGGAGAAACCATGTCCGGTAAACGATGGGCCATATTGCTTGGCCTGCTGATCATCTCCAGTTTGATCCTGACAGCCTGTCCAGCCCCAGAAGCAGAGGTCGTCACCGTAAAGGAAACGGTCGTAGTAACCGAAGAAGTGACCGTCGTCGAAACAGTCGTGGTAACCGAGGAGAAGATCGTCACCGAAGAAAAGATCGTCGAGGTCACGCCGACTCCAGATGCCAGCATGGAGAAGACCACCATGCAGTGGAATCTCGGCTCGGAACCTCCGACGTTGGATCCCTCGCTGGCCACCGACAATATCTCAGTTGACCTGGACGAGAACCTCTTTCTGGGTTTGACCGGCTTCGACGAAGGGGGCATCATCGAGCCGGAACTGGCCACCGAATGGAGCATCTCCGACGATGGCTTGACCTGGATCTTCAACATGAGGGATGATGGCTTATGGATCAACTTCAAGCCCAGCACCGGCATCACGGAACAAGGCCCTGTGACTGCCCACGATATCGTCTACGGCGTGAAGCGTACCTGTAACCCAAATACGGGATCGTCCTACGCTTATGTAGACTATATCATCGCCGGTTGCCAGGAACTGAACACGGCCGATGTGGAAGGCCTGGGTGAAGAGGAACTACAGGCATTGCTCGACGGTGTCGGCGTCGAGGCTCTTGACGATTACACGATTCAATTTACGTTGAACACACCGGCTCCCTACTTCCCGGCCATCGCCGGCATGTGGGTCAACCGCCCCATGCCCCAGGCCACCATCGAGGAATTCGGTGAGAAGTGGACCGAGGCGGGCAACATCGTCACCAACGGCCCCTACATGCTCAACGAGTGGTTCCACAGTGACAGCATGACGCTGGAAAAGAACCCCACCTGGTACGGCTGGAGCGACGGCACCGCGCCCGGCAACATCGACAAAGTCGAATTGTTCATGATCCAGGAGGCCTCCACCGCCTTCGCGATGTACGAGGCGGGCGAGATGGATACCGTTCCCGTGCCACTGCCTGACATGGATCGTGTCAAAACCGATCCTGTCCTGAGCGAAGAACTCTACATTGCGCCTGGAGTTTGCACCTACTACTACGGCTTCGTCAACACCAAACCCCCGATGGACGACGTGCTGGTGCGCAAGGCCCTCTCCGCCGCCATCGATCGCAAGACCCTGGTGGAGTTCGTGACCAAGGGTGGCCAGATTCCTGCCAACACCTTCGCTCTCTCCAACATCTTCGGCAACGCGGCCGAGGATCCCGACATTGCCCCGTGGGCGCTGTCGGAGGAGCAGGGTGGCTGGGGCTACGACAAGGGCCTTGAACAGGCCAAGGCGTGGCTGGCTGAAGCGGGCTACCCCGACGGTGAAGGTTTCCCGACCATCTCCATCATGCACAACACCTCCGAGGGGCATGCTGCCATCGCCCAGGCCATTCAGGCCATGTGGAAGGATGGCCTGGGAATCGACGTATCGGTCGAGAACCAGGAGTGGCGGGTGTTCCTGGATACCATCAAGAAGGAGTCGCCCATCGAGGAGGTGCCCCACGTCTTCCGCATGGGCTGGTGCGCCGACTACCCCGATCAGAACAACTGGGTCCACGAGGTATTCAACACCGAGGCTGGCTCCAATCGCCTGCGCTGGGACGAGAGCGCCAATGCGCCACTTGCCCCCAATGGCATGAGTTTCAACGAGCTGACTGTAGCTGCCCAGCGCAGCACCGATCCGGAAGAACGCAAGGCACTGTATAAGGAAGCTGAAATGATCCTCAGCGAAACTGCTGCTGCCTACACACCCATCTACTATTATACCACCGTTCAGGTAACCAAACCATACCTGGACCGAACCTACTACAACCTGGGCGGCAACCGCTTCGAGACCTTCGTGATGGACTGGGAAGGCAAGAAGGACGCAACTGGCATGTAAACCACGGGTGTAGTCGCGTTCACTAATTGCTCTGTTAGCCAGGAGAGTGAACTTGTCATTGTGAGGCCCGGGACCAGGCACCTGGAACACCATGGGTCTCGCCTGGGCCAAAGCAATCTCTCGCGAAGTCTATGTCAACTGAGCAGTCGGCCGGTCCGCGGATATCGAGATCCGCGGACCGGTTTCTTTCTGTTTGACATCCGCTCGCGCGTCGGTATACTCATCCTCAACAGGCGGGCGACGGACGACGGGCCGCAGTCGTTGGTCTGCGGTCCGCCGTCCCCTGTCCGCAGGCAAACGACCACCTGTCAAACGGCGTCCACTACCTACCCTGGAACGAGACATGCCTTCCCATGCCATGATGACCTGGCTCGATAGCCAGCTTCCCCGCTTCCTGGATGATCTTAGAACATTTACGGCGATCGACTCCGGCACCTACAATCCGGATGGCGTCAACACCATTGGCTCGTTGATGGCCCGCAGGCTCACAGCGCTCGGCTGCACCATCAACCGGTACCCATGCCGGGATCAACGTTTGGGGGATAGTGTCATCGGTACCTTGCGCGGGACTGGCAGGGCACGGATCTTGCTTTCAGGTCACATGGATACGGTCTATCCTCAAGGAACGGCCGCCAGCCGCCCCCTGGTGATCGAGGAGGGTCAGGCAATTGGACCGGGTACTTGCGACATGAAAGGGGGATTGCTGGCGGGCCTATATGCCCTGGAAGCACTGCAACTCGAAGGCTTCAGCAACTTCGCCGAGATCATATTCTTCTGCAACAGCGATGAAGAAATCAATTCCCCCTGCTCGGAACCAGGCTATCTGCCTCTGGTGCGAATGGCGGATGCAGCGCTGGTCCTGGAGGCGGGCTGGCCTATGGCGCCTCTGCCGTACGGTGCGCTTACAGTGGCGCGTAAGGCAGGAGGACGATTCCGGTTGCAAATCACGGGAATCGAGGCCCACGCGGGTTCCGAATTTGAGCGGGGAGCCAGTGCAACTCTGGCACTGGCAAGGAAAATCGATGACCTGGCCCGTTTGACGGGCCGGTGGCCCGGAGTCACGGTCAATGTGGGCGTGATTCACGGCGGCGTAACCCACAACACGGTGGCCGGTAACGCCTATGCAGAAGTCGACGTGCGGGTTGGCAGGGCCGAGGACGTGCCGGAGGTCGAACAGGCCATTCGCGCCATTGCAGAGCGCTGCGATGTCGGCGGCACCCAGGGACAACTGGAGGGGGCTTTCATGATGCCGGCAATGGAACCTGTCGCCAGTGCCTGGCTGGCTGCCCTGGCCCACCGGGAAGCAGCAGCATTGGGCTTTTCGTTATCGGAATTCGTGTCCGGTGGCACATCAGATGCCAGCTATATGGCAGCAGCCGGAGCGCCTGTATTGGATGGCCTGGGCCCGGTTGGCGCCAAGGACCACAGCCCTGCGGAATACCTGCTCGTCGACAGCATCGTCCCGCGCACTGCGTTGCTGGCACGACTGATCATGGCGATCGCGCGGGAAACGCAGCATTGATGCCCTCATTTTTTCCAATCTGCGCAACATGATGCGATTTCCCGAAGGTGTCACGGTGTTCGTGGAGGACATCACCAGCGACCGTTGGTGTAGCTACACCCGTTGGGACACCTTGGTCCTGCACGCTGAGTGAGACCCTGGGGCCCAGGTATCCAGCGGACTCCTTACAGCCAGGCCGCCCCGGTTGAGCACATGGGTGTAGATCATGGTGGTTTTCACATCCTTGTGGCCGAGGAGTTCCTGTACAGTGCGAATGTCGTAGCCCTCTTCGAGAAGATGAGTGGCAAAGCTGTGACGGAAAGTGTGGCAGGAAATGCGTTTCGTTATGCCGGTCTGGCTGGCAGCGCGCTTAACGGCTTTCTGCAAAGTGCTCGGGCTCTGGTGCCAGCGCCGAGTCACCCCACTGCGGGGATCCATGGACAGCTTTGCAGAGGGAAACACATACTGCCAAATCCATTCCCGGCTGGCGTTACGATGCTTGCGCTCAAAGGCGTAAGGCATATGGACAGATCCGTAGCCTTGTGCGAGATCACAGTCGTGGAGGCGTTTGACACGCGGCAGGTGTTCTCGCAGTGGCACGACGAGGCTGTCGGGCAGCATGGTGATGCGATCCTTCGCGCCTTTGCCGTCCCGCACGATGATCTGGTGCCGGGCAAAGTCCAGGTCCTTGGTGCGGAGCCGCAGGGTTTCCATGAGGCGTAAGCCGCTTCCGTAGAGTAGCTGGGCCTGGATCTGCTGAATACCGGACATGTAGCCGATCACGAGGTGCACCTCTTCCCGCGTGAGCACGGTTGGTAAACGTCTGGGCTTGCGAGCGCGTACTGCCTGGATCGGGAAACCGGGATCGATATCCAGGACCTCTCGATAGAGAAACAGTAATGCACTGTAGGCCTGGTTCTGGGTTGAGGCTTTCACGTTGCGCTCCACGGCCAGGTGGGTGAGAAAGGCCTCGATCTCCGGCCTTCCCATGTCGCGGGGATGGCGCTTGTTGTGGAAGAGGATGAAGCGCTTGATCCATTGGACGTAGGTCTTCTCCGTGCTGTAGGCATAGTGTTTGAGCCGGATGAGATCCCTGACCTGATCCAGGAGTCGTCGAGGCTGGCCTGACATAAAGTTCCCCCTTATTTGAGATGGTTTGGCGCCCGAGGTTGGTTGTGCTAGAATCGAGAAAGCGCCAAAAGTATACTCGGATTACCGGAGTTGGGCAAGCCTGCTTGTACAGGAGTAGCAGTGTCAGAACGGGGTGGTCTGCATAATACCGGGAGTGGGATGGATATGCGGACGTTCTTCCAAATATGCGCCTGGATCCGGGTATTACATAGAAGATTTTCTGCATATGGTGGAGACTCGGGTATTATCTGCCATCTAATCCACAGAATCACACCGATAGCTGCCTAAGCGCAAATAAAAAAGTGAGGATAAAGTGATGTCTGTTTTATCAAAATTAGCATCCATGCAAGACCGAAGAGATGAAGAGCCGAACAAGGAATTGGCCAGAGAACTTGTTCGGACGAAAAATACTGAAGGCATCCAAGAAATCGCAGAAAATCTCTGGAGCAAGGACAAGAAAATTCAAAGTGACTGCGATGGAGTCATGGAAGAAATCGGCCGTAACGATCCTGAATTGATAGAAGAATACGTATTCGATTTTTTGAAATTACTATCAGACAAACGAAATCGTCGAGTATGGCAGTCAATGATCTGCTTATCCTTGATAGCAGAACAAAAAGCACAAGAAATATTTGAGAATAGGGAATACATCATTGAAGCGGTGGAAAAAGGTTCAGTCATAACACAAGATAATGGCATAAGAACATTGGCGAAAGTTGCTTCGGTAGAAGACGAATACAATCAGGCGATATTTCCATATTTGATAGAAAAACTAAAAACTTGTCGCTCCAAGAGTGTGGCGCAATATGCGGAGAGTATTTTTTGTGCGGTAAAATTGGAAAATCAGGAAGAATACATCGGCGTATTGAACAAACGATTAGGAGTATTATCGTCTTCGCAGCAGAGAAGGGTAAAGAAAATCTTGCGGCAATTGGAATGACGTTGAGATTTGCAAGGTTTGACGGTAATGTACCTTAATCGAGCAAAGTCGGAAAATGCAATAGGCAGGCAGGTCAGAAAATCAGGATAACGACCGGGCGGCAGCTAACCCAAATTGCAGGCGACTCGGCTTCGCCTCAAGGTAAGCAGCGCGATTTTTAGGTATTTGGTTATGAGCAAAGTCGCGTCAGGGTCAAAAACGCCGAGCGCCTGAATAACACGTTATGCGCCATAAAACTTTATTGGGCTGGAGAATCCTTTTACGATTGTCTATCATGTAAGTCAGAGATGGTGACTATGAGGGAAGCTTCATTCTGGAACGATTTCATTTCAAAGAGTATGACGCTCTATGCAAATTTAATCTTCGTTGTGCTATGGGTCGGGTTAGTCGTCGCGCTGATCATGAATCATGAGTGGCTCGACGAGATCTGGATCTGGACTCAGGCTTTGCCTACGGTGCCAAAGATTATCGTCTGGGTGCTGTTTCTACCGATCATGGTAGCGCTATGGATTTGGGAGTCTTCTTGGCCGGCAGTTGGTCGTCTTTTGGGATTTGCCGGTATCGTCGCCTGGACTTTCCTTGCTGTGAACAGCATATTTAAACACTTTCGGTAGATATGCTCTGACGTAATATGCTCCAAGCCGATTTCACCCCAATTAGTCCTTTTGTCAAAGCGTGATCTATAGGCTAGAAATAAGATATCCCATTCACACGCCCAGAAATGGCGGCTAACGTCTCGCTGGAGCGGATCACGCACGAGGAGCGTAAAATCGGTAGGGTAGTCTTGGGGGCCGCTCAGCTCAAAACCGTTAGCCGTCCTATTTGTATCAATTCATAGTTGTTAGGAGGTTTTCTATGCCCAAGTACCTTTTCTATGGTTCGTATACGCCAGAAGGTTATAAAGGGCTTATGGAAGAGGGTGGCTCAAAAAGAATTGAGGCAGCAAAACAGGCCTTGGGAAGTGTTGGTGGATCACTTGAGGTCTTTTTTTTTCCTTCGGTGAAAACGACTTCTATATCATTGTAGATTTGCCTGACAATGTAACCACAACAGCCGTAACTCTCGCTGGCAACATCACTGGAACTTTTAGCATTAATGGTGTTGCTCTTCTTACTCCTGAAGAGCTTGATGATGCGATTAAGATGAGTGTTGACTTTCGTCCACCCGGCGAATAGGGCACAAGCTCTGCCCGACTGTTGATTAATATCACATTGGGATGTTTGAAAGGTCGGCTATCCATTCGCTGGAAGCGACCTGGGATGCGGCGCGATTTGCTATGAAAGTTGTATGATGGAGGTTCTAGAAAAGCCTGAGACGGACCGAACCCAGGCGCCTCACCCTGTGTGCCGAGATCAGATGAGGAGGTGAAATGAGAGTAAGGTTGGTCTTTATCGTCATCGTGTTTGTTCTATCCTTGGCGAACTGTGCTCAATCTTCTGAAACCTCCATTGAAAGGAGAATCCAGAACGTAGAGGATGGTTTGCTCAGTGCATATGGTGATCCGCCCTGGGAAAGGATGGAGATAGCAGAACGTATGGCGTACTATAATGTACCTGGTGCGAGTATAACCGTCATCAATGATTATCAGATTGAGTGGGCAAGAGGATACGGGGTGTTGGAAGCAGGAGGGAGTGAACAGGTTACACCAGAGACACTCTTTCAGGTTGCTTCTGTCGCAAAGCCTGTTGTCGCTGTGGCTGCCCTGTACTATGTTGAGCGGGGACTTGTTGATCTGGATAGTGATGTTAATAGCAGCTTGGTTTCCTGGCAGGTACCGGAGAACGAATTCACAGCGGAAGAAAAAGTCACACTGCGCCGTCTCTTGAGCCATAACGCAGGGATGACAGTTGAGGGATTTCGGGGGTATGCTCTTGGTGAGCAGGTGCCCAATCCTCAGCAGATATTGAATGGGGAATGGCCTGCCAACTCACCTTCGATCCGTGTGGACATAGTTCCAGGAACACAACATCGCTACTCGGGTGGTGGGTATATGATTGTGCAGCAGCTTCTGGAAGACGTGACGGGTGAGCCTTTTCCGGACATCATACAGAACTCTGTACTTGAGCCATGGGGAATGACTGCCAGTACGCTTGAATCGCCACTTCCAGAAAGGTTGAGAGCAATCGCTGCATCCGGTCACCGCGCGGATGGGTCACCCATTCCAGGAGGGTGGCATACGTACCCCGAGATGGGGTCAGGAGCAAGCATGTGGTCGACTTCATCTGACTTGGCGCAATTTGGGATAGGAGTGATGCTATCCTATGCAGGAGAATCTGGAGGGGTTCTTTCACATGCTATGGCAATCCAAATGCTGACACCTCAGATAGACGACCGAGGTCTTGGACCAGTATTGGGTGACGACGGTGGCGACCTATTCTTTTTTATGCATCCAGGCGCAAATGATGGATATAAGTCTGTCTTGGTTGTCTACCCGCAAAGAGGGCAGGGTGTTGTTATCTTGACGAACGGAGACAATGGCGACGCTCTCTGGCGTGAGATATTGAACAGCGTCTCCATTGAGTACGGTTGGGTGGGGAAGATAATCGCTGAGAAAAACGTAGCCTGGGTCTGGCTGCTCCTGACAGTGGGCTCTCTGATTGTTTTGATCTGGGACTCGGTGCGTGGCACGCCAGTACCTTGGGGGGGCAGGCTGGTGTGGACGTGTATTACCGCCATCTTTGGTCCGTTGGGGCTAATGGCCTACTTGCTGTCGTACCGCCAGCCAATGCGCTCAGCAAAGCCACAAGCCACGGTGACGAATTGGCAGCGTGCTCTTGCAGCTACATCATACAGCGTGGCTGGATATGCCATAGTGTGGCTCCTTGGGATTGTGTACTTTGCCTATTTCCTGCCCAACCCCGAACCAATGCACATTCTGGTTGTCACATACATTGCCCCGCTTATCATTGGGCTGCTGGCTTTCCGTCCTCTACTTGTGGTCTCACGGCTGGGGGAAAGATACTGGGTTGCACTCCGCCGTACGGCCCTAACCGAGCTCATCTCGGTGCATCTAGCGTTTGCGGGCATGTTTCCGGTGATCCTTTTCCTGGTGGAGCGGTGGTTTCCAGGCCCCCCTGATCTGAGAAATCCGTTGGTCTGGTTCATGATTTCACTGGCTGCCATCGCTGCTGCGCTCGTTGTCTACCCGTTCAATGCCTGGATGGCACGCCGCCGGCTTGATTGCCTACCCGTCTGGTTGCTTGCCGGTGAGGCGACCGTGGAGGAGGACAACATAGTACTGCCGTCTTTGCGAAATGCCTGGGCTGCTCTGCTGCTGAGTTTCGCCCTGTTCATTGTTTCCCTCGGGCTGACGGCATCGAACCTGTCGTAGGCATGGAACATTCAACACGGTTTTCGTGGATAAGACACAAAAGCAAAAGGAGAAGGAGAAGGAAAGACATTGGAAGTCGTTGGTGAATCCGAACGGTTCCGGCTCACCACTCGCGGGCGGCTGCGCCGCCAGATCCTCGTGTGCATCCCACGCCCTGCGGGCGGGAAATGTCCCCGCCGTTAGCGCGCCACGGTCTGTCATATTGGATGACTTCGCCGCCGGTCTTTCTACCGACGAGTGCCGATTAACTACTCCTCAGGCGCAACAGCCCGCAGCACCTGGGCCAGGTCGGCGCCGAAAAGAGCGGTTCGAGTCGGATTATTGGGATCGCCCCAACGGACCAGCCTGATTTCCCCACCCTCGATCTCGATTCCGGTAATGGTACTGTCCCCGAAGGAGCAGCAACCGGTGTTGAAATAGCAAGGCTTTTCCCCCGGCAGTACGATCTCGCCCCCAATCTCCTCCTCGATCCATTGTTTGCCTGTTGCCGACGGCAAGCCCTCTGCCCTTATCGTTTTTTCCATCGCCTGTTGAAAGGAAAGACCTTCCCAGACCGGATGGTGGGTGTGGCCTGCAATCAAGACGGTACCTGGTTGGCCGGCAGCATAGGAGTACATAGCCAGTTCATGCCGCTTTTTGAGCTGGAAATTGTTGCTGGGCGTGCTGCTGGGTATGTTCAGAAGCCTTTGAATTGGCCGCCAGATGTAGCGCACTACCAAAAGGGAGAGCCCCGAAAGGTGGTCTGAGTCCAGCGTGCCCTGGTGTCCATGAACCAGGAACAGCTCGCCCAACTCCTGGCCGCGATCGGTCACCGTGACGCGCAACCCTTCGATGACTTGCTTGCCGCCCAGGAACGGTCCAAGATAGCGCATCACCTGACGGGAGTCGTACCAATTCAGATCATGGTTCCCCACGAACCTGATATAGCGATCGGGCTGGCGTGCCTCGGCGAACGATTGTTCCCGGTGCAGCACGTTCTCATAGGCGTCAATGACCGGCTGGGGCAGATTCTCCCACAGCTCCTCCACATCGCCGATCAACCAGAGCTCATATCCCTGCTGCCAATAGTGTTCCAGAGCAGCCAGATACACCTGCTCGCAACGCCTGAAATCATCGGCGCCATCTCTGACACCTTTGTGTAAATCGGAGAGCAGGATCAGGCGGAGGTCGCCGAGTTCGCGCACCTGCTGAAGGCTATTGCTTGCTCGAACCTGATCCAGCCGTTTGGAGACGTTTTCTGCATAGGTGGTCATCGATGATCGCCTTCCTTATCCGGAGTATCGCGAAGTATAACATAGAGCCAGAGGGATGACAATCAGATCGATTCCCGCCGAACCATGAGTAGCTGTTTGAAAAAGGATGGAAGGTCTCCCCAGGCCACTCGAAAGCTGCAATTCAGGCCTGGAAACCCGCTTGATGCCGCCAAGCACACTTTGAAGACCCAACAAGCCCATGAAAAAGGCTTTTCAAACAGTTTCCGAGAAAGGAGTGGACAAAATGCACCATTCTTGTTATAATAATCACACAGAGGAAAGGTTGACGGTTGGCGATCACTGGTGACACCGCCGTCCACCCGCCATCGTCTACGAACTGATTGGGCACACCCCTGTGCAAGCAAGTCCAGTTGAAAGGAGGCCGCTATGACCGATACCATCCTGGAGATACTCCAAGAGATGGATTTCACGCGTGACCTGGAGCCAGACCAGCAAAAAAAGCTGGCGTCTATGGCGTTCCAAGTCAGTTTCCCGGAAGAAACATTGATCTTTCGTGAGGCCGATGAAGGAGAACTGCTGTACATGATCCGCGAAGGTCAGGTCGCAATAGAGATCCATGTACCGGGCCAGGGTCGTTCTACTATCCTGACCCTTGGCCCCAGTCAAGTTCTGGGATGGTCGTCCCTGATACCTACTACCCGCAAAACAGCCACTGCCAGGACGGTTTCGCCTGTCCAGGCCCTGGCCATCGACGCCAAAGAACTGCGGGACACCATGCAGGCTGACCATGATCTCGGATTCGCGCTGCTCCAGCAACTGGTGGAAGTAATCACTGGGCGCCTGACCGCAACACGGCTTCAGCTGCTCGATATCTTTGCACACGAAGCACCTGACACCTGATTAGAGAGTCCCGCCGAGGATTGCACTGCAGATAGTGACCTTATTCCTCTGGCTTGTCCAGGTTTGGGTACTCTCAGTTGAACTGCAACGCGTCAACCCACTCGTTGCATGACCATGCTCTTGGAGGAACGATGCCAGACCTTACCCCAAACATCGGTGCCCATGTGAGCATCGAAAAATCAAGTCTTCAACAAGTCCTGGATGTTCTGAAAACTATGGGTTATTCCCTGGTCGGACCAACGCTGGGCGAAGGAGCTATCGTCTATGACGACATCGACGGCATAGACGATCTGCCTCGCGGTTGGACCGATCGTCAGGACGCAGCAACCTACCAGCTTCAGAAGCGAGGCGATGACTCCTATTTTGGCTACGTCGTCGGCCCGCAATCCTGGAAGAAGTACCTTTACCCGCCTTCGTACAGGCTCGGCACGGTAGAACGAAAGAACGGCAGCTACAGTTCGACTCCCAACGACGAGGAAGCGCCTCGGTACGCCTTGATCGGCGTGCGGGCGTGTGAGCTAAAGGCCATCACCATCCAGGATAACGTTTTTCTGGGCGGTGATTACCAGGCGCCCTGTTATAAATCGCGCCGGCAGTCGGCCTTCGTGCTGGCGGTCAACTGCACAGAGCCTGGCGGTACCTGTTTTTGCACTTCCATGGACGCAGGTCCCCAAGTCGGCCCCGGCTTCGATCTGGCGCTAACCGAGTTGGACGATGTCTTCGTGGTTGAGATTGGCTCGGACATAGCCCGCCACGTAATGAGCGAAATCCCCTGGCAACCGAGCGGTGCCTTCGAGCTGCAGGCAGCGCGCCGTGCGATTGCCAGCGCCGAAACGCGAATGGGCCGCCAGCTGGATACATCAGACCTGCCAGACTTGCTGTACAACAATCTGGATCACCCACGCTGGGATGATGTTGCACAGCGCTGTTTATCCTGCACCAACTGTACACTGGTTTGTCCCACCTGCTTCTGTAGCGACGTACTCGAAATCAGTGACCTGACTGGTCAAAAGGTAGACCGGGTCCGCGTCTGGGATTCCTGTTTCAGCCTGGAGTTCTCCCATGTCCACGGTGGCAATATTCGACCCGCTACGCGCTCACGCTACCGCCAGTGGTTGACTCACAAATTCGCGTCGTGGATCGATCAATTCGGAAGCTCAGGTTGTGTCGGCTGCGGGCGATGTATCACCTGGTGTCCGGTCGGCATCGACGTTACCGAGGAAGTTGCTGCCATTCGTATGGAGGGTCCGCAACAATGAATGTACCGAACACCTTAACAGCAACACCGATGACCAATGGAAATCCCATGCAGGACTATCCAGCTGTTGTGACAGAGATCACCGAAGATGCGGTCGCCGTCGCCACCTACATGCTGGCTTTCCAGGATGTCGATGTTGGCCAGCAGTTCAACTTTTCGGCCGGCCAGTTCAACATGATCTTGCTGCCCGGCATTGGCGAGGTTCCGATTTCGATAAGTTCAGATCCAGGCACACCCCAATCACTGGGCCACACGATTCGCTACGCAGGCAATGTCACCAGCGCGATCGCCCGCCTGCAAACAGGTGACATTGTAGGCCTTCGCGGTCCCTATGGTAGCCACTGGCCTATGGACAAAGCCATCGGCCAGGATATCTGCATTGTCACCGGTGGTATCGGGCTGGCTCCCTTGCGCCCCGCTATCTATGAGATCATCAACAAGCGCGACGATTACGGGCAAGTCATACTGCTTTACGGTGCTCGAACATCAGCCGACATGCTCTACACGGATGAGTTCGACACATGGCAAAACCATGATATCCAGGTACATACGACGATTGATCGTGCGGAAGAAGGCTGGTCGGGACACGTCGGCGTGGTTCCCATGCTCTTCTATCACCTGCGACTCGATCCTGCCAACACCCTGGTCTTGACCTGTGGCCCGGAGATCATGATGCGCTTCGTGATCTATGAAGCATTGGCTCGGCGCATTCCCAGGGAAAATATCTACGTTTCCATGGAGCGCAATATGAAATGTGGTGTGGGCTTCTGTGGCCATTGCCAGATTGGCCCCAAATTTATGTGCAAGGAGGGACCGGTGCTTTCGTTCGCACAGTTCGAGCCCTTCTTCGGCGTGGAGGATTTCTAATGAGCAAGACAGACGGAGCGAACGGCCAATCAAAACCAAGGCTGGCCGTTTTCAAGTTCGCCTCGTGCGACGGATGCCAGCTATCCCTGCTGGATGCCGAGGACTATCTACTGGCAGTCGCCGGTGCCGTGGAAATCGCCTACTTCGTGGAAGCCCGGCGCCAGACACTTCCAGGTCCCTACGACGTTGCCCTGGTCGAGGGCTCAATTTCCAATGAGGAACAGGCCGAACAAATACAGGAGATCAGGCGTCAATCCAGCTTCCTGATCGCCATCGGCGCCTGTGCAACAGCCGGCGGCATCCAGGCGCTGCGGAACTGGCAGGATGTGGATGATTACATCAATATTGTCTATGCCAATCCCTCCTACATCGACACCCTGGCGACCTCGACGCCGATCAGCGACCATGTGGCGGTCGACTTCGAACTGCGGGGTTGCCCGATCAACAAGTATCAGCTGCTGGACGTGGTTACATCCCTGTTGATCGGTCGACAGCCGCGGGTTCCCACCTACAGCGTATGCGTCGAGTGCAAACGCCGGGGCACGACCTGCATCATGGTTGCTCAGGGTGTCCCATGCCTGGGACCGGTAACCCAGGCTGGATGTGATGCCATATGCCCTGCCTACAACCGGGGATGCTACGGCTGTTACGGGCCCATGGAAGCGCCCAATGGCGCCGCGTTGGCCCAACAGCTGGAAAGCATGGGATCCTCACCTGACCAGATCGTTCGACTGTTTCGGGGCTTCAATGGCTATGCAGAGCCTTTTAAGGCTACCAGCGATGAGTACGAGGAGATGGGTCGATGACATCTGAAAACGGTCAGAAGCGAATCAAAGTAGACTACATGGCCCGCGTCGAGGGAGAAGGCGCGCTGGATATCATTATCGAAGGCGACGAGATCAAACACCTTGAGCTCAACATCTTCGAGCCGCCCCGCTTCTTCGAGGCCTTTCTGCGAGGCCGTGACTACTGGGAAGCCCCTGACATCACTGCCAGAATCTGCGGAATCTGCCCCGTGGCCTATCAAATGAGTTCGGTACACGCCATGGAGAAGATCCTGGAGATCGAAATCACGCCCGAGATCCGTCGACTTCGCCGCCTCCTTTACTGTGCAGAATGGATCGAAAGCCACGCCCTTCACATTTTTCTGCTCCACGCCCCTGATTTCCTGGGCTACGAGAGCGCCATTTCCATGGCTGCCGTTCCGGCGCTGCTTCCCACCGTGGAAATGGGCCTGCGCATGAAGAAGATCGGCAACGACTTGCTGGCCACTATCGGAGGAAGAGAAGTCCATCCGGTCACGCCCACAGTGGGGGGATTCTATCGGGCGCCGACCCTCAAAGAGCTCCAGGCTCTCAAGGAGGATTTCGAGTGGGGTCTGGAGGCGGCCATCAGCACGGTCGCCTGGACGGCAACCCTGGACTTTCCAGACTTTGCCCCTGACTACGAAGTCGTATCCCTGTCCCACCCCGATGAGTACCCGATGAATGAGGGGCGGGTGGTCAGCAACAAAGGACTCGACATCCCCGTCGAGGAGTTCGAGCAGTACTTCCTTACCGAGCATGTCGCCCACTCGAATGCGGTGCAGGTGCATCGCGATCACGGCGGCAGCTACCAGACCGGTCCGCTGGCCCGGGTGAACCTCAATCTGGACAAGCTATCCCCCCAGGCGCAGAAGGCGATGCAGGATACGGGAATCGAGTTTCCGAACAACAACCCCTTTATCAGCATCGTTTCCCGCAGCATCGAAGTAGTGCACGCCTTTGAAGAGGCGTTGGAGATCATCGACAGCTACGAGCGACCGGTGCCCAGTCGAATCACGGCAGTTCCCCAGGCCGGCGTGGGTTGTCACATCACCGAGGCGCCCCGGGGCATGTGTTACCACCGCTACCGCATCGATGACCAGGGTATCATCCAGGATGTCCGTATCGATGCACCCACGGCCCAAAACCTGCGGCGAATGGAAGATGACCTCCGGGCGTTTGTCCCGCAGGTGCTCGATCTGCCGCTGGAGGATGCCACCTGGAGATGTGAGCAATTGGTGCGCAACTACGATCCATGTATTTCGTGCGCCACCCATTTCCTTAAGCTGAATATTCAAAGGCGCTGATACTCGCCCTTCCCGAGACCATCGAGTGGGCCTGGCTCCAGGCCCACTCGATATCTTGCGGTTCCCACGTCCCAAAAGTGACTTCAACCAGCTTCCGCGTGATCGGAATCGGCAATCCATGGGCTTCCGACGACGGTATTGGCCCGGTGGTTGTCGAAAAACTACGAACACACCTTCTTGAACAACGGCCCGATCTGCAAACGCGCGTTCAACTATTCACGCTCAGCCAACCTGGTCTGCAATTGCTGGAGTTTATCGAGGGGTGCCAGGCTGTTGTGATCATCGACGCTGTCTCCAGCGGATCCCCGCCGGGAACTATCCACCAGATTGAATGGCAACCAGATGTAGCAATCAGCCGGCATGTGGAACGGGCCTCTACCCATGGCTTTGGGGTGGCTGAAGTCCTGGCGCTGGCGCAGTCTCTGGACCGTCTTCCCGAAAGGATCCGCTTGTGGGGAATCGAGGCCAGGACCACGGCCCCGGGCCAGGCGCTATCTCCGAAGGTTGCGGCGGCCATTCCCGCCTGCATCGAGCAGATCATCGAGTTCCTCGAGCAAGATACTAACAGCATCGATTGATCCTGAAAAACGTTAATTGACTACGCGCAACGGCCCAACCGAAAAATCGGCCGGGCCGTTTTTTGATTCAGGAAACGGGAATCTCTATGTAGAAATCGCAGCCATGCCCTGCCCGGTCAGGCTGTATTGACCCTCTTCTTCAAGCAGCAGCCCACCATCCACCAATTCCCGCAGGCTGCCGCGGATCTTAAACAAACGCAGGCCGGTACGCTCAGCGATGTCGCCGGCCGAGGCCGGTTGTTGCAGGGCCTGGAGCACCGCCTGTCCTGAAGCGGAGATGGTCCCGTCAGCGTTGATGCAGGCCATCCTTATACCTCAAGATCCTTTTTGCAAAGATACCAGTCAATGCATTCGTAGCCAGCCGCCACCCGCTCGTCTGCCGCTTCCGCCGTCTGGGGGGGCGGAACAATGACCTGGTCACCCGGTATCCAGTTGGCTGGCGTCGCAACTTTATGCTCGTCTGCGGTCTGTAGCGCCGTAATCAAACGCAGGATCTCCTGCATGTTGCGTCCCGTGGTGAGCGGATAATAGATCATTGCCCGCAGAATGCCCTCGGGGTCGATCACAAAGACGCAGCGGGATGTCTCAACCTTGCTTTCGCCCGGCATGATCATGCCATACGCCGTCGCGACCTGTTTATCCAGGTCCGCAATGATGGGGAAGGGAATCTCCACGCCCAGGTTCTCGTTGATGTTGCGGGCCCAGGCAATGTGGGAATAGACACTGTCGATGCTCAGGCCCAGCAGTTCAACATTCATTTTCTGCAACTCGGGAAAGATCTCAGCGAAGCCTACAAATTCGGTTGTGCAGACCGGCGTGAAGTCAGCCGGGTGCGAAAAAAGCACCAGCCAACTGCCCTCATAGTCGGAAAGCTGGATCACGCCATGAGTCGTAACCGCCTCGAATGCGGGCGCCGGTTCGTTGAGTCGGGGAAAGCTGACCGTTTGTGCAGTTTCTTGGATTTCTGAAGACATTGTGTTCCTCCTGATCGGACAAGTGGGTGAATTTGAAAACCTGCAAAGGCAAGCAACGAAATCAGTCGTCGAGTCCTTTCAATTCCAGTTCGGTGCAACTGGCAAAAGAACTCATCTGCCTTTGCTGCAATCTTAACCAGAACCTTGCCAGATGTCAATATCCGGCGGGATGAAAAAAAGCTAAGAATCCATCGCGACCATCAGCCTCTCCCAGTTGTCGTTTCCCGGGATGATGCCTACACCGGTTCCCCTGCCACCTGGCGACGAAAGACTATTTCACCATCTTCCACGTCGACGACAACAGTGTCGCCATCCTCGAACTCGCCGCTTAAAAGCGCCATTGCCAGCGGATCCTGGATCAGTCGCTGAATGGCCCGCTTCAGCGGCCGGGCGCCGTACACCGGATCGTATCCGGCATCGGCCAACAATTGGCGCGCCTCCGCAGTCAGTTCCAGGTTGATATTTCGGTCGGCCAGCAACTGGCGCAGGCGTTCCAGCTGGATCTCGACGATCTTAACCAGATGCTGCTTGTTGAGCGGATGGAAGATCACGGTCTCGTCGATCCGGTTCAGGAACTCAGGGCGGAAATGGCCGCGCAATGCCTCCAACGCTTGCTCCCTCACGGCATCGTCAGACCCATTCTGGAAGGCATCCCAACTCAGATACTCGCTACCCACATTGCTGGTCATGATGACAACCGCATTCTTGAAATCCACCGTGCGGCCCTGGCCGTCGGTCAGACGCCCATCATCCAGCAGTTGGAGCAACGTGTTGAACACCTCCGGATGCGCCTTTTCGATCTCATCGAAGAGGACCACCGAATAGGGCTTTCGGCGAACAGCCTCGGTCAATTGGCCTCCCTCGTCATAGCCGACATATCCAGGCGGCGCACCGATCAACCGGCTGACGGCGTGTCGCTCCTGATACTCAGACATGTCGATGCGAACCATGTTCTGTTCATCGTCGAAGAGGAATTCGGCCAGCGCGCGGGCCAGTTCCGTCTTGCCCACACCGGTCGGGCCCAGGAAGATGAAACTGCCAATGGGCCGGTTGGGGTCCTGCAGGCCGGCCCTGGAACGGCGTACCGCATTGGCCACTGCCTTGATGGCCTCGTCCTGGCCCACGACACGGTCGTGCAGATTGCCTTCCATCTGCAGCAACTTCTCGACCTCACCCTCCATCAGTTTGGATACAGGGACTCCCGTCCAGCGTGCCACAATCTCGGCGATGTCCTCCGCGTCAACCTCTTCCTTGAGCATCATGCCGCGGGCCTGCATCTCGGCCAGTTGCTGGCCCACCTGGGCCAATTCAGCTTCCTCCTGGGCCAGCTTGCCATACTGCAGCTCACTGGCTGTCTGCCAGTCCTGGGCCCGCTGAGCCTGTTCAATTTCGAGCCGCGTATTCTCGATCTCTTCCTTGAGCCGGGCATGCCGCTGAATCATCTGGCGCTCGGTATCCAACTGGGCATTGAGTGCCGTTTGTTGCTCCTCAAGATCGGCCAACTCGCGCTCCAGGTTCTCGAGGCGAGCCTTGCTGGCCTTGTCCTTTTCCTTCTTTAGCGCTTCCCGCTCGATCTCAAGCTGCATGACCTTGCGCTTGATCTCATCCAACTCCGCCGGGTCGCTGGTGATCTCCATGCGCAGCCGGCTGGCGGCCTCATCCATCAGATCGATGGCCTTGTCAGGCAGGAATCGATCGGAGATATACCGGTGGGACAAAGCAGCCGCCGCGATGACAGCAGCATCGGTGATCCGAACGTTGTGGTGTACCTCGTAGCGCTCTTTCAGGCCACGGAGAATACTGATGGTGTCTTCCACCGTCGGCTCATTGATCAGCACAGGCTGGAACCGTCTTTCCAGCGCGGCATCCTTTTCGATGTGCTGCCGGTACTCGTCCAGGGTTGTCGCGCCAATGGCATGCAGTTCGCCCCGGGCCAGCAATGGCTTGAGCATATTGCCGGCATCCAGCGCTCCCTGGGCAGCCCCGGCCCCCACCACGGTATGCAGTTCGTCGATGAAGAGAATGATCTCGCCGGCGCTCTCGGTGACCTCTTTGAGTACAGCTTTTAACCGCTCCTCGAACTCGCCGCGGAACTTGGCGCCCGCTACCAGGCTGCCCATATCCAGGGCTATGATTTTTTTATCCTTCAAGCCCTCGGGCACGTCACCCCGCACGATTCGGCTTGCCAACCCCTCTGCAATGGCGGTCTTGCCAACACCAGGTTCGCCGATCAGCACCGGGTTGTTTTTCGTGCGCCGGCTCAGGATTTGAATGACGCGGCGAATCTCCTCGTCCCGTCCGATAACAGGATCCAGCTTTCCCTTCTGGGCCGCTTCCGTCAGATCGCGGCCATACTTGGTGAGGGCTTCGTAGGTGGCTTCAGGATTTTGGGTGGTCACGCGCTGACTGCCCCGGATAGCTTGCAGGGCCTGCAAAATGGCGGCTTTCGTGATTCCTGCCGCGGCCAGCAGGCGCTGAGCGGCATCCCCCTGTTTGTCGGCCAGACTCAGGAATAGATGCTCCGTACTCACGTAGTCATCCCGCATGGTTTCGGCTTCCTTCTCAGCCGCCTGCAGGACACGTCGCAAAGCGCTTCCTACCCCGACCTGGCTTGCACCGCCGTACACCTTGGCACGCTTCTGCAGCTCAGCCTCGACCGTCTCCATGAGCTGGAGGGGGTCATCACCGAGTCCCTGCACGACCTTGGGAACCACTCCCTCTTCCTGCTGAAGCAGGGCAAGCAAGAGGTGCTCAGGTTCCATTTGGGCATGGCTGTAGCTTTCGGCTAAAGCCTGAGCCTCCACCAGGGCTTCCTGGGCTCGTTGTGTATATCTATCCATTCTCATAGCGATTTCTCAAAAACTCCTTCCCGATTTTATCGATTCCCCTTGCCGGGCAGAGGACCGCAGATTACACAGACCTCCGGCGCAGATTCTCGCCGATCTTTTCTGATCTTTTCTGATATCTGATCTGCGTCCATCAGCGTTCATCGGCGTTTTCTGCGGTTGTGTTTTTTTCTTTCTCATCGCAGATTCTCGCCGATCTTCTCTGATGACGGAGATCTATTATAGCACATTCTTCCAATGAATCAATGGAGTGGATTGTTTTTTGATTTTCAGTTTACCCGATTTGTGTCAGAATGGTGCTAGCGAAGCGTTAGCGTTCCGTTTGAGTCAACAGAACAGGGATGGCGCAACAGGCCGGCGCTGTTCCGACTATGATCCCACTTGCCCCGCGCTGCGAATCGGTGTATGATGCACAAGCTGGCCAGCAGACAGCACCTCGAAAATCCCTCACACCAATTCCGTTCCCGGTGTAACGTGCCGATCAAGGAGATCGTTTGTGCTGGAAATCATAGATCTCAGCAAGACCTATGAGGATGGTACCGAGGCACTCAAGAACGTTTCGTTCAAGGTGCCGCAGGGTCAGTTCCTCGTGCTCATCGGCCTGAGCGGATCAGGAAAAAGCACCCTTTTGCGTTGTATTAACCGACTGGTCGAACCAACGGCAGGCCAGGTCATTTGGGATGGTAGAGATATCACGGCGGCCTCCGGCGGAGACCTTCGCAAGATCCGGCGGGAAATCGGCATGATTTTCCAGCACTTCAACCTGGTGAAACGCAACTCCGTCCTCACCAATGTCATCAGTGGGCGCCTTGGGTACACCAACAGCCTGCGATCCATGCTCAACCTTTGGCCCAAGAGTGTCAAGGAAGAGGCGATGATTAACCTCGACCGGGTCGGGATCGCCGAAAAAGCATGGAACCGCGCCGACGCCCTCAGCGGCGGGCAACAGCAGCGGGTCGGGATCGCCCGGGCCTTGATGCAGCAGCCGCACCTGATGTTGGCTGACGAGCCAGTAGCCTCCCTGGACCCGGCCCTGAGCCATTCGATTATGGATTATCTTCAGGACCTGAACCAACAGGATGGCATCACGATAATCTGTTCCCTGCATTTTCTGAGCCTGGCCCGGGAGTATGGTGATCGCATCATCGCTCTCAAGGATGGCGTGATAATGTTCGACGGATTGCCAGTCGAAATCAACGATGCCCGATTCCTCGAAATCTACGGAGACGAGGCGATGGAGGTAGAGGTTCGATGAGCCTCTACGATGAGTATCGCCCGCGCAAGTCCTTCTGGCAGTATCTACTGCGGTGGATTCTGATCATCTCCGGCATTTTCATTTTTGTATGGGCTTGGCGAGTCACCGAAATCGACCTGGCTGCGCTGCCCGAGGGATTCGACGATGTCAAACCCCTCTTGAGTGCACTGATGCACCCGGAGGTTTTATCGCGAGAGGAAGAGGATTTTACAATTACGGCTCTCCTGCAGGTGCCATGTAGCGATGATCCACCGGCTCAAATGAAGCCGCGCGAGGAAGGTTACATGATCTTGAGCAGCACCTGCGCGGATCGAGGGGAGGAGGTCGGCGTCGTTGGTCAGAATTTCCCGCCGGATACGGAGATTTCTTTGCGCCTGGCGGCAGCCGATAACCCCCGTATCGACATCCTGGATGTTGTGACCAGCGATGGCGATGGATCATTCGAAACGGTTATCACTGTCCCCTCGGACTGGCTCTCCCGAGAGGAGTTTCTTGCCCACCGGCTTCAGGCCCAATATACCATCGTTACCGGACCGCTGACTCTTTCCGAAACCACCAAGCTGGTCATCGACAAAATGATCGAGACGGTTCTCCTTGCCATGATGGCGACGGCACTGGCGGTAGTTTTTGCCGTGCCCATCAGTTTTTTCGCCGCCCGTAACCTGATGACCCGCAGCCGGATCGGCACTGTGATTTACTACGTGGTTCGGCTCACCCTGAACCTTCTGCGGGCAATCGAGCCCCTGATTTGGGCCATCATTTTCGCCGTCTGGGTGGGTGTAGGTCCCTTTGCCGGAGTGCTGGCTCTCACGCTGCACTCCATCGCCGCCCTGGGAAAGCTCTATTCGGAGCAGATCGAAAGCATCGATCCTGGTCCTATTGAGGCAGTCACCGCCACGGGCGCCAATCCGCTGCAGAATGTCATCTACGGCGTGGTGCCACAGATTGTGCCACCCTACATTGCATTCACCCTTTATCGCTGGGATATCAACGTGCGAATGAGCACTGTCATCGGCCTGGTGGGCGGTGGCGGAATCGGCTTCCTTCTGATCCAGTGGATTAATTTACTCCAGTACAAGCAAGCAGCCGTGGCAGTATGGGCTATCGCCATCGTCGTGGCTATCATGGACTATGTCAGTGCCGTGGTGCGAGAGCGTTTGGTCTAGAATTTCCAGTTGACATTATGGCAAGCTGTGGTACAATAGGGACATAGAAATTACCATAACGAGTTTTCAATAAGCAGTGAAAATGCTCTTCCTGTCAGACCGGAACAGCACCTTCAAGGCAAAACAGCGGAAGGGGTGCAGCAATGCAAGCGCGTATCGACGAGTTCCTTGACTATCTGGCAACGGAAAAAGGCTACTCGGTAAACACCCTGGCAGCCTACCGAAATGACCTGACTCAATTCGCCCAGTACCTCAACGATCTACCCGTCGATGCCGCCCCTACGAATTGGAATCAGGTTACCAAAGCCCAGATCGTGGGTTTCATCCTGCACATGAAGGAGCGGCAATATGCTTCTTCCACGGTCGCGCGCAAAGTAGCCGCCATCAAATCCTTCTTTCATTACCTCTACGATGAAGGGATTATTCAGGAAGACCCCACCCTCAGCCTGGAATCGCCCAAGGTAAAAAAGCACCTGCCAAAGGCCATTTCCGTGGAGGATGTGGAAAGGCTGCTGAACGAGCCGACCAAGTCGGACAGTCCCAAATCACTTCGCGACGCTGCTCTGCTCGAGGTACTCTATGCCACCGGCATGCGCGTCACCGAATTGGTTTCGTTGAACGTCAACGATGTCGACCTGGATGCCGGTACCATCTACTGTGTCGGAAAGGGAGACCGGGAGCGGGTTGTACCCATCTACGACCAGGCAGCTCAGGTTCTGGCCAGCTACCTGGAACGTGGGCGGCCTCGCTTGGTTAGAGGGGACGATGAACCGGCATTGTTCCTCAATCATCGCGGCCAGCGATTGACCCGTCAGGGCTTATGGCTGATCATCAAACGATACGTGGACGCCATCGGGATTGAAGGCGAGGTTACGCCCCATACACTGCGCCATTCGTTTGCGACCCACATGCTCCACGGTGGTGCCAAGCTAAGGGATGTGCAGAAGCTACTGGGGCATGCCAACATCTCGACCACCCAGGTTTATACCCAGGTCACCAGAGACCATCTGAGGGAGGCGTACAACGAGGCCCATCCCAGGGCATAACCGACAGGGTTCGTGCCACGCGATCCCCGGTCACCAGAAAACGGAAGGCAGAGCAGAGCCTGTCTACGGATCATGGTCAACATTTCACGGTAGCGGCACCGGTTGGTGCCGCGCCTTGGCGCTATGGCATGCCCGTTTTCCCAATCTACGAGGACAATCCATGATCGAAATTCCAAGTCGCGAAGACTTCCTGGAAGCTGCCGCCGTGGTCCAGGCCTCCAGTACCCTTGAACCGACAATCGCTCTTGTGCTGGGTTCCGGGTTGAGCCCGCTGGCCGATGAGGTCGAGGACGCGGTCAGCATCGACTACCGCGACATCCCCCACTTTCCGATTTCGACCATTCCCGGACACAGGGGCCGGTTGGTCATTGGAACCCTGGAGAACAAGCCAGTACTCATCATGCAAGGCCGGGCCCACTACTATGAGGGCTATTCGATGCAGGAGGTAACCCTGCCCATTCGCGTGTTTCGCCTCCTGGGTGTGGACACCCTCATGTTGAGCAATGCTGCTGGAGGCATAAACCAGAAGTTTCGCACAGGTGACCTGATGCTGATCGAGGATCACCTGAACCTGGTTGGCTTCGGAGGCGCGACTCCCCTGCGTGGTCCGCATGATCCCGCCCTCGGTCCCCGTTTTCTTGACATGTCAGCGACCTATGACCGGGATTTGCGCCAAATGGCAGTGGACGTGGCCGACAGGGAGGCCATCCCCTTGCACAAAGGAGTGTACGCGGGCCTCTCTGGTCCGACCTTCGAAACGCCCGCCGACATTCGATTCCTGCGGCTGATTGGCGCCGATGCTGTCGGCATGTCGACCGTACCCGAGGCCATCGTTGCCAGGCATGGCGGGATGCGTGTGTTGGGTGTGTCCGGCATCAGCAATGTTGCCATTGACCAAATCGACGTAGAGGGTGAGGCCAGCCATCAAGAGGTTCTGGAAGCAGGTCAACTGTTGGTGCCTCGTCTGACCAGCCTGATCAAGGGAATCCTGAGACAGTTGTGAACTTCCCCCCCAGCGCAAACGTGATATAATGGGAAGATCGGAGGTATTTCCGAGAAAAGATGCCCTGCCAACTGCTGGGCATCTGTTTTGATGTTGAGGTCTTGACGTAGCATGGCCATCGTGGTCCAGTTGATAAGCGAATATTCGAACTGGTTTTACGCACTCTGCGCAATCGCCGCTGTGGTCCTGCTTCGCTCTGCGATTCTGGCTCGGCGCGAACGTAAGCATGCCGTGTTCAGCCTTGAGCGGGAGGCTGCGCTCAATCGGACCCATGGCATCTTTCGGTTGACAATCATATTGGCTCTTTTCATGGGTGCTATCTTCTTTATCAGCACCTATCTTGTAGAAGCGGTCGAACCGATCATTGCGCAGGCCGATCCGACCCCAACGCCACCCTTCTTGATCAACACACCGACACAAACTGCCGCACCCACCTCGACTGCGACGGTAACGCCCACAATTACGCCCACTCCCCGCCCGCGGGCCACGCCGCGTCCCATTCCAACTGCTGAGCCGGAGAAAGTACAAGGGGCAGTGGCACCAGCTAATTGTACCGATCAACGGGCCGTAATCCTGGAACCCGGCGCCGGCCAGCAGATCACGGGACCAATTCAGGTGATTGGAACTGCGCAAACTGACAGTTTCCAGTACTTCAAGCTGGAATTCAAGCCGGTCGGCGGTGCTGGAGACTTCAACTTCTATCTAAGCCGCGAGGCGGCTGTCCTCAATGGCCCCCTGGGTACGTGGGACCCGTCAGGTCTCCCGCCCGGGCCATATCAACTCAGGCTGGTAACCGTTGACAACACGGGAAATTTCGGCCAATGTATTGTCGACGTAACTATTGGCGATTGAGGTGGCTTCTGGAGGCCAGACGTTGAGACAGCAGCCGATCGAAAATTGCGCCAAAAGAAATTGATTGGGAGAACAGGTTTTGAACAAACAAGACAACAACACAATTTGGTGGATCCTCGGCATCCTGGCAGCGGTTCTTTTTTGCTGCTGTCTATTCGTGGTCGCAACCAGCGGTATTATTTTTGGATTGAACGCGGTCAACGCACCGGAACCACCGGTCGTGCCCATTCCCACCATCGAAATAGACGCTATTCCCGAATCGGGACAGTCGTCCTTGCCCACGGCGACCTGGCAGTCCAGTGGGACGGACCCGGCCATCGCGCCGCCGGCGCATCAGGGTCTGTCTGCCACTGAGAAAGCCCTGGCGGAAGCCGTGGTGCCAGCCCGTGACTTGCGACGCCTGGCCGAAGAAATGCGTGGCACCGGTCCGATTCCTGAAATCGTGCACGAGTCGCCACCGGAATATTCGCTCGGCGAAAACGAGTCGTTCTGGGTGAGCAACAGCGACGACGTAGAGCATTTCCAGATAGATGCGGAGCTGGTTTACGCCAACGATGTTCTCTACATCTGGATCGAGCAGGGCCTGCGGTATAATCTTGACGATATCATAACCTCGGCTGATAAGTTCGCCTACGAAACCTATCCCACCAATCGGAATTTCTTTGGCAGTGAGTGGAGCCCAGGCATCGACAGCGATCCTCGACTCCATATCCTGCACTCGAATCAGCTCGGTGACACCATCGCAGGCTATTACAGTGGCGCTGATGAGGTAAGCAACAAGGCACAGCCATTCTCCAACGAGCGAGAAATGTTCTACATCCATCTTGGCAACGCCAAGCCCGACTCCGATTTCTACGATGGCGTATTAGCCCACGAGTTCCAACATATGATCCACTGGTACCAGGATAAAAACGAAAGCAGTTGGGTCAATGAGGGCATGAGCGAACTCGCCAGCGAACTCAACGGCTACAGCCGCGGCGGCGCCGATCGGGTGTTCAGCCAGTTGCCCGATACCCAGCTCAACACCTGGAGTGACGACCCGGACGGTCGAACCGAACACTACGGCAACGCCTATCTCTTCGTCTCCTATTGGCTGGATCGATTCGGCAACGAGTTAACCCAGGCAGTGATCGCCAGCGATGCCAATGGCATCGAGGGATTTGAGGAAGCGCTTGAGAACAGCGGCACCGGCCTTAGATTTGATGACGTGTTCGCGGACTGGGTGATTGCAAACCTGCTGAACGATACCAGCCTGGCTGATGGCCGCTTCGGTTACGAACGGGACGAAATTGAGCCGATGGCCGTGGACGCACAACACCGCCGCTACCCCGTGCAGAGAGAATCTGAAGTTCACCAGTATGCGACCGATTATGTGAGATTGCGTGGCAGCGGTGATCTGGATGTGGATTTCCGTGGCGCAACCACTGCCCGGCTTGCCTCCACCAATGCCCACGGTGGCGATTTTATGTGGTGGGCCAACCGGGTGGACGATTCCGATGCACGTTTGACCCGCGCTTTCGACCTGAGCGAGGTCGACCAGGCAACCTTACGGTTCTGGTCCTGGTACGATATCGAACACGATTGGGACTATGCCTATGTGATGGTCTCGGCCGATGATGGCAAGACCTGGACCCCGATGCAAACTGGCGAAACAACAGACACCAATCCCAATGGCAACAGTTTCGGCTGGGGAATCACAGGTTGTTCTGGCGATCCCGACAGCCAGGAAGCGGGCGATGACTGCAATGCCAAATGGATCGAACAGATGGTTGACCTGACGCCCTACACAGGACAAGAGGTACTGGTGCGGTTCCAGTACATCACCGACGACGCGGTCACCTACCCGGGGTTTTTTATCGACGACATCAGCATTCCGGAGATCGGATATGAGTACGGTGCCGAAGATGGGGATGATAACTGGGTATCGGAGGGTTGGATTCGAACGGACAATCAACTGCCACAGAGGTGGTTGATCCAGTTGATAGAGCTTCAAAGCGGTCAGGAACCGGTGCTGACACGCCTGGGCGTCGACGAAAATGGCGAGGGTCGTTGGCTGGTACCTGATTTGGGTCGCCGCAAGGATGCCATACTGGCGATCAGCGCCCTGGCACCCGTTACCACCGAGGTGGCGCCCTACGAATACACTATCACTGAGCGCTAGCCGCGCCCTGGCTCCCGTATCTCCACATTGGACATTCCAAGACGGTTGGCTATCCGGTCCTCGAGCTCCGGTGTCACCGTAGTGCTGTTGTTGGGAAATTCCATCAATAACACTTCGCCATTCTTTCGAAGCACGACAGAAAAACGGTCTGGGCCAGGTCGCTCCTTCAATTGCTCGTAAACCCAGGTAAGAAGCCGTTTGTCTCGCTCAGCCACATGACTCCGTTGAATGGTGACCCGGATTTCCACCGGTTCACGGACCTGGACGGGCTCCGGAGGCAACGCAGACCCGCCGTCGACAACCTGTTGCGTCGATTCTGCGGTTTCTTTCCTCTCTGTCGAAGACTGGTCAGGAATGATAGCCCCCTTGTCCGCAGAGTCATCCGCGCCTGCCTCAACTTTCCCGGCACCAGCGGAGAAGGTGGGTTGCCCCAATCCTGGACCCTCTTTAAGCCATTCAGGTTCTTCCGCAGCGAAGGGGCTCTGGTCGCTGCCTGTGCCCAGATCAGAAGTCAGATGGTCGCGCCCATTTCGCTCGACCCCTTGCCTGGATGACATGCCGCGAGCACCGTTACGGTCCTCAAACACGGTCTGGATCCGCAAGTCAGCATAGGGGTCATCGCGCTCGTCCGAGGCGACAGCCCTCTCCAGGAAATCCTGGACATGCTCACACTGCACATTGACCTTTTCCGCCCGCTTTTCGGCTTTGCCCCGTATCAGGACAATTTTATCCACTTCCCACAGCGCTTTACTTTCCTCCCATATCTTCGGAAAGACGACCACATCACACTGCCCTTGAAGGTCCTCAAGCGTAACGAACGCCATGCGGGCACCCTTCTTGGTGGTAATCTCATTCACTCTTACGACGTTTCCGGCCATCACGACGTTTTTGCCCGCATAGCTATCATCCAGGTCGCCACAGAAACAGGTAATCACGTCACTCACATCTGCTGCCATCTGTTGCAATGGATGGGAAGAGACAAAAACCCCCAGAAGCTCCTTTTCCTCGACCAATCGTTGTTTGGGAGACATCGGCTCCACAGCAGACAGCTGAATCGTGAGCCCGCCGTCCGCGCCGTCGCCCGCGCCCAAAAGACCGAAGAGGTTGAGCTGGCCTGCTGCTGCTGCATCATGGTTCTGTTTGCTTACACCGATCATCTGGTCAAGAGCTTCCATTAGACAGGCACGTTCGCCAAAATCGTCAAGGGCGCCTACTTTGATCAGACTCTCCAGTGGGCGCCGTCCCACCTTGCGAAGATCGACACGTTCGCAGAAATCATCCAGCGACGTGAAAGCCCCCTTGCTCCCGCGAGCCTCCAGAAGGGCATTTACTGGTCCTTCGCCCACGTTTTTGATCGCCGCCAGACCATAGCGGATGGCAGCGCCCTCGGGCACGGGAAAGGGATAGCCGATGCGCGAATCCTTGCCGGAAGGTGGATGGACGCCTTCCGGCAATTTCTCCATCACGAAATCCATCCCGCTGGCATTGATATCGGGAGCAAGGACCTCGATGCCCATGCGACGGGATTCGGTGATATAATAGGCGACCTTGTCGGTGTTATCGCGCTCGACAAGCAGCAACGCCGTCATGTACTCCAGCGGGTAGCGGGCCTTCAAATAGGCGGTCTCAACCGTAATGACCGCGTAATCTGCTGCATGGGCCCGGTTGAAACCGTAGCGAGCAAAGCCCATCAAGGCATCCCAGATAGCGTCCGATTCGGTGTGGGTCAGGCCAGATCGCTGTTTGGCACCCCTGGCGAAAATCTTTCGGTTTTCGACCAGCACCTTTTCCTTCTTTTTGCTGATCGCCCGGCGCACGAGATCGGCGTCACCGGCCGAGTATCCGGCGATGTCGGTCAGCAGCTGGATGACCTGTTCCTGGTACACGCAGATGCCAAAGGTCTCGGCCAGGATCGGTTCCAGGGCCTCGTGGACATACACGGCCTCTTTCTCGCCGTGCATGACTGCGATGTAATCGGGAATGAACTCAATGGGACCGGGACGATACAGGGAAATGGCGGCCACAATGTGGTTAAATTCCGTTGGCTGCATCTCAGCCACTGTCCGGCGCAGCCCGGCGCCCTCCACCTGGAAGATTCCTGATACCTCACCACTTGAGAGCAACTGATAACTCACCGGGTCATCCAGCGGAATGTTTTCCAGAGTGAACTTTTCGCCGTGGCGTTCTTCGATTATCCTGGTAGCTTCCCGCATGATGGTAAGCGTGCGAAGACCCAGGAAATCAACCTTGAGCAAGCCAATCGATTCGCAGATGGGAAACTCGAACTGGGTCACCGATTCTGTGATGACTGCCTTCTGGGGCCGCATCACAGGCAGGTACTCCACCAGCGGCTCATCGGTGACAATCACCGCCGCTGCATGGGTGGAGGCATGACGAGCCACCCCGTCCAGGGCACTGGCCGTATCGAGCAGATCCCGTATGTAGTCCTTGCTCTCATATTCGGCGACGAGCTCAGGGACAACCAGCTCCGGTTTTTCAGCGTCCTGGCCCAAGGCCTGGCTGAGAGTCACCGGTTTGCCCGGAACATTTGGAATGAGCTTGGCGACGCGGTCCACCTCGGGCAGAGGTATATCCAGGGCACGGCCTACATCGCGCACGGCAGCCCGGGCTTTCATTCGACCGAATGTCACGATCTGGGCTACGTGGTCGGCGCCGTACTTGTCGATGGTATAGCGGATCATCTCTTCCCGTTGGTCGTCCGGGAAATCCAGGTCGAAGTCGGGCATGTTGACGCGGCCCGGGTTGAGAAACCGCTCGAAGACCAGGTTATTGGAAAGGGGATCGAGCCCTGTGATGCCGATGGCGTAGGCGACAATGGAGCCGGCGCCCGATCCGCGCACGTTGAACCAGATATCTCGTTCCCTGGCGTAATCGCAGAGATCGCCCACGATCAGGAAGTAGACATCAAAGCCCATGTCGTTGATGATTTTGAGCTCATGCTCCATACGGTCCCGCACATCGGTATCATCTGCCCGTTGGCCGTAACGTTGTTGCAGACCCTTCTCAGTCAGATGGCGCAGATAGGTCTGATAGGTGAAGCCCTCCGGGATTTCAGTGTCGGGCAAGTGAAAGGAGCTGTCCTCCAGATCCACCTGGCACATCTCAGCGATGCGCAGAGTATTGGTGAAGGCACTTTCGGGAAGGGTCGCCAGGGGGCGGAAGAGATCACGCATCTCCTGGCCCGTTTTCAGGTAGAAACTGCCACCGGGCATCCGCATTCGATCAGGCTGATTGACCAGTGAGGCGGTCTGCACACAGAGCAAGACATCGTGGAATTTGTCATCGCCAGGCTCGACATAGTGGACATCGTTGCTAACCATCATGCCCACATCGTCCCGCTCGGCCCAGTCGATCAGCGTCCTGTTGACGTGCTGCAGAACCGGAATGTCGTGCTCCTGCAGTTCAATGAAGAAACGATCCTTGCCAAAGACGTCCAGGTACCAATGAAGACGATCCCGAGCTCGCTGTTCATCCGGTACTCGCCCCTTCTCGTTCGAAAGTAAGCTTGGCACCTCCCCGGCCAGGCAGCCGGTGGTGCAAATCAACCCCTCGCTGTGTTCGGCCAGGTAAGCCGCGTCGATGCGAGGCCGATAGTAGTACCCTTTCATCTGAGCGTCCGAGCATATCTTGAGCAGATTCTGGTAGCCGGTCTGGTTCTGCGCCAGGAGTAATAAGTGGTGCCGGAATCGATCTTTCTGGGGATCGCGCGCCTCCATCGACCTTCCCCATGGGGTCAGATAGGCCTCAACACCGATGACGGGATGAATCTCCGCCTCTTTACAGGCCCGGAAAAAGGGTATCACCCCATGCATCGTACCATGATCGGTAAGGGCCAGCGCAGGTTGGCCCAGTTTTTTGGCGCGCTCAACCAGCTTGTCGACCAGGCCCAGGCCATCAAGCAGGGAAAACTCGGAATGAACGTGGAGGTGTACGAAGTCGTCAGTCATGGGCGTTCACTTTTTGGTTGGTTGACGGGAGTGTGTGACATCACGTGAGTAATGAAAGTCCTGCCGTTGACCCAAAGTCTCCCTGCAGGACATTGCTGCAGACGATTATAGCATGGATGCCATGGGGATCGCCAGTTACCTTTTCCGTTATTGCCCCCCTATCGCGGATTTTAAGGTAAGTGATGTAAACGAACTGCTTGTAGTCGCCAGAGTCAACCAGGCCACGGAGGATCGTGGCTACGCCCCAGGGGAAGGACTCCAGTTCTTGTCGGGTGACTCTCAAAACCCCTCCCCCAGCCCGTGCGCGGCCCCCAGAGCAACCGCGAAGGGCCACCGGCTCTGGGAGGGGAGAAGAAACCTCTCATCCTCCCAGGTTGGCAGTGGGCCGGGGAGTGGGTCAAAACACCAGGCTACTTCAGAATGATCGGCAGATACAACTTCCGCAGCGTGGGCGTGGCGGTTGGGGTTGGCCCAGGATTGGCCAGGACCTCCACCGAGCGAACAAAGGGATCGTGGACACCATCGTCGATGATCACCTCGTTGCTGATTGTCGTATTGTGTGGAATCACCGGCACCGGACCATGGACGCTGAACTGGAAAACCCGCGAATCTCCCGCTTCCAGAGAACCTTGCCAGCGAATTGCCCCAGCGGTGTCATCCCACCAGATACCGCCGATAGCACTTCCCGCCAGATAAGGCAAGGGTGGCACATCCACCAGAGTCACGTCGGAATCCCCGGGGCCGGCATTCTCCAGCACGATCGTATAGGTGATATCCTCAAAGTAGTCGACGACCTCCGGATCGGCGCTCTTGCTCGACCCGGAGAGATCGGGAGCCAACACTGGCGTGCCCGTAGCCGTTGGGGTTGGCGTAAATGTCGGCGTATCGGTGGGTGTCGCGGTTGGGGTATGCGTTGGCGTCCTGGTTGGGGTATGCGTCGGTGTCGCGGTTGGTGTCTCAGTCGGCGTATGCGTCGGTGTCGCGGTTGGTGTCTCAGTCGGCGTATGCGTCGGGGTAGCCGTCGGCGTATGCGTCGGGGTGGCCGTCGGCGTATGGGTTTCGGTGGGTGTGGGCGTTGGAGTCTCGGTGGGAGCCCCGGGTGGCCGGAAACGAATGATGGTACCATTCTCGCCCACCGCCCAGGCATTGTTTTCATTGAGGACCGAGATATCCTCCAGCTTGTCCTCCGTCGGGGACGTTTCCCAACCCCAGCCGCGGTCGTTGTAACGCAGGATCAACCCGTTTTCACCGACCGCCCATCCCAGGCTTTCACTTTCCATCTTTACGCCAAGCAGGGTTACGCTGGTGGGACTTCCCCAGCGAAGCCATTCACCTTCCTTGTAGCGCACGATCACGCCATCCTCGCCCGCTGCCCATCCCGCGTCGGGTGAGACCATCGCGACGTCGTAGAGATCGCTCGTTGTCGGCGAATCGACGGCGGTCCATTCGCTGCCGTCGTAGTGCCAGATAATCCCATGCTGTCCTACGATCCAGCCGTCATCCCCGGCGATCATGTCGATGGCCAGTCCTCCCCCCGAGGTCGTGGGGCTGGTGGCCGTTGCCCAGCCAGTGCCATCATAATGCAGGATCTCACCACCTGTTCCGACCATCCAGCTATCCTCCTGCGACACGCTATCGACATCAAAAAGCCACTCCTGGCTGGGGCTGGTTTCGGTCTGCCACGCATCGGTTTCATACTTCCAGATGGTGCCATCCTTGCCGACAGCCCAGCCGGATTCAGGCGAAACCATGTCGATGCCGAAGAGATCATCGCTTCCAGGCGCATCGTTGTTTACCCAGGCATCGTTCTCGTACTGGAGAATCGTGCCGGTTTTCCCGGCTATCCACCCCTCACCAGCACTCAGCATATCGATGCTTCTCAGGTGATTGCTGGTTCCCGATCCCACGGTGCTCCAGTAGCTGCCGGGAGGATCCTGCGGTGACCAGGAGGTATCATCCAGGAAAAGATCGATGTAGTGTTCTTCCCCGTGGTAAGTCTCTTCCCCAACCATTACCAGCCAGGAGTCCTGGCGGCCACCGGTGTCGTCATCGGTCAAGGCGAAGTTGAGGCCGATAACCCGGCCGGTTTCCAGTGTGCCCAGCACCAGCGATTTGTCGACAGCCATTTCCACCACATAGCCCGCTGCCTGGCCGGTAGGGCGCACACTGACCTCGACCCCATCCACCGGCGCGTAACCGAAATCCTTGAACTCCCCATCCGCTGCTACCACAAGTTGGTGGTCATCTTCGTTGTTCCCAACATCGTCGTTGGCACCGTCCAGCGAAATCGTGATCGAATCGTCGCGCCAGATCTCATCGCCATCGACCATGAAAATGTCATCGGTGACCTCTATCGCAAAATAGAGCTTTTGACTGTCCCATCCAGCGCGCATCGTGCCGCTCAGGTCAGCTGGTGTAGGCACTTCGCCCCAGACGTAGCTTGCATTTTCGGCATCCAGATATATCGATGGGTTGCTTGACCAGTCATTGAGCAATCCATCGATAGTCGGGGGCGAAGTGAAGTGAGGGGCCGGGTATTCGGGCGTTACCGTCACAATATACTCGCCCGTGTTGTCGTTAATCAAAGCATCCCCTACAGCAAAGGTTAGGGGACCGCCCGGCGCCTCGATGGTAAACGAATAGACATGATCATCTCGGTAAGCAGGAATCGGGTCAACAAACCTATCGGCAGGGCCGTCGTTGATCCAGAGCGTCCAGTTGAACCACGCAGTGGGATGAACCGGCGGGATCGGGTTCCCCGCGTTATCGGTATAGATGTAAAACGCGTCGGAGTAACTTGTCGCGTTTGCCTGACCAACCCCAGACACGGTGACGCGAACCCTGCCAGAGTAGGACAGGCTGGTCTGTGTTCCCACAGTGCCATCGGCAAAGGGTACAACGATCGTCTCGCTGTCTACGTGCCTTGATTCCTGAGGATTCCCATGGTACGCCTCCGTTACTTTGACGTTATCGTTCGGCAGGTTGGCTGTGCCACTTGAGCCAAAGGCCAACGGACTGATACTCACAAGAAGTGCAACAACAATGAAAATGTAGATGGACCGCCGCATGAATCCCTCCAATCCTGGTACAAAACGAGCATTCGTCGGCACTGGCTTTCGGGTTGTCCCCCAGAGACCTCGGTGAGCGAAAGGCTCGCCGACGCGCTGAGCCACCCTGCAGGAATCAGCCAGTGATCAAGGACTCCCTCCTTACATTACCATGATATGCGACAATCCTCATGCTGAATATGATCCAGATCATATCTGCAGATAACAGTTTGTTCATAATTGTCCTCCCCCGGCGCTCCAGTCCAGGCTGCGACGCCCAGGGCTACTCGATCAGCCACCGCCACCGGACTGCTCGACGGTGGCTAGCCGGGCAGACAGGTCCTCAAGCTGGCTGTGCAGTTCGCTGTTCTCGGCCTCCAGGTCCAGCGTCCGACGGTAGAGCGCCTGAATGGCCGCCAGAGCGACTCCATCCGCATCCACCGCACTGATATAGCGACTGTCCTCGCCGATTCCGAAGGCGGTAGAAAAATCCTGACCGCTGGGTCCGACATGGAGCACCTCAGAAGGCTGAGTTCGATAGTGCCATCGCTGAATCGACAATCCCGCCAATCTGTCCAACACGCTATCGCCGTCAACCATCTCCAGCTCGACCCGGGAGTCGGCGTCGCTCTGAAACGACCAGGATCCCGATCCGCCAGGCAGAATTGCGCCTACACTGGCATCGCCGTCGGTGAAAAGTAACACCCCTCCGGAGGCCCGCGCTACAAACTGGTTCGGGGCGCCGGAGGCGATGACCTTCGCGGCCGCCGAATCTGACCAGACGAAGGTGCCGTCGTGCGCTGCCTGGGACTGATAGCCTGCGGCAAAGCTGTTTTTGCCTCCGGCCAGGTTTCCCTCGCCGCCAAGCGCGACCGCGCCGTCGCCCGCCGCGACATTGAGGCTGCCACCGCAGGAAAAGGACTCATACCCACTTGCGGTGTTATCAATGCCACCACAGACGGTAGAGCCCTGGCCACTGGCTAAGTTTCCGTCGCCGCCGCCGACGGTGGCGTTGTAATGCGTAGCGTTGTTGGCCTCGCCACCGGCCACCGTGGCCCACCAACCCGAGGCAAGATTGGCAAACCCGCCCCCGACGGTGGCGTAGTGGCTGCTGGCAGTGTTATGAATACCGCCAGCGACCGTGGCATATTTGGCTGTATCGGTGGATGTTGGGCCATCGCCGGCCTGATTGTTGCCACCGCCCCCGACGGTACAATAATCGTCGGTGGCACGGTTGCCGGTGTCAGGATCGCTATCATCGCTGCGCCCACCGCCGGCGATGGTGGCATAGTTTCCCGTGGCCTGGTTACTTCGGCCGCCGCCAACCGTGGCGTAATCCACGGAGGCCTGGTTGCTCCGGCCGCCGCCAACCGTAGCGTAATCCACGGAGGCCTGGTTGCTCCGGCCGCCGCCAACCGTGGCGTAGTCACCAGCGGCGATTCCCCCATCGCCGCCGCTGACGGTGGCGTTTTCCCCCGGCGCCTCATTGTACGAGCCGCCTCCGACAGTTGCCACAAAACCGCTCGCCACGTTGAATCCACCGCCACTTACTGTAGCGTAGCTGTTGCTGGCGTTATTCCCCGCGCCGCCGCTGACCGTCGCCTGACTTCCTTTGGCGGTGTTATCCTTGCCACCGGCTACGGTAGCGTAGTTTCGGTTGGACAGGTTGGTATCGCCGTTGCCGGCCTGGTTGTTTCCACCTCCCCCAACGAAACCATATTTGTCGGTAACACGATTGGCGGTATCGGGATCACTGATCACCGTCCGTCCTCCGCCAGCCACAGTGGCATATTCCGCGATCGCAGCATTGCCCCAGCCACCCCCCACGAAGGCCATAAAGCCATCGGCGAGATTCTGAGCGCCGCCTCCGATGGTAGCGTACTCATCGCTGGCTGTATTGCCCCAGCCGCCCCCGACGGTGGACAGATCGGCATCGGTGGTGGCGCCGCCGTCGTTGCCGGCCTGGTTCTTGTAGCCACCGGCCACCGTGCCGTAGTTGTCGGTCACCCGGTTGGGACCGCCGCTGCTGCCCCCTCCTCCGATGGTGGCGCCATAGACGCCGGCGCTCACCTCGTTGGTTCTATAGCCACCGATCAGGTTGGGGCTGGTGCCATGGGGCGCCAGGTGCAACGCCCTTTGGCCGTTAACTCGAAGTTCCAGAGCCGTGTTATCGGTGGTGCCCAGGAAATGAGTGCCCGGGCTGGTGCCGGCGTTGCCGGTCAATGCCCAGTAGTCAGCGCTGAAGACGCCGGTCTCGCCCCAATGCCCTGCCGTCAGCTGAATATCGAGAACATCCATGTCGCCGTCCTGATTCACGTCGCAGGCCGGATCATAGCCAGGTAAAGAGGTGCATCCATCGCTGGCCGAATTCTCCGGGCCCTGTGCGACAACCACACCACTCGCCATCATCAGTGCGGCCACGGTAATCAGTACTCCAAGTAATCTGGCTGCCATCATGACTTCGCTCCTTTCGGTTGAAAACCGCAGGTCACCGGCCCAATCGGGAGACTCGACTGCGCCTCAGCGACTTATTGACCTCACTGCGCTCCTACCAGCACCCACATCAGTCCGTCACCGGACCACAGCGGCTCCAAAGCCACGCCGACTATCGATCCCATCTCCGCCACCGTGATGCCATCCACGACTGCCTGCCGCGCGGCCCGCACGTGACCATCATCCCTATCGACCATCAATGAATCACCTACCTCGATCGCGTTTTGCCCCGCATCGACCTGCACCCGCATGGGTCCATGGGTCACAATGATGAGAAACTCGCCCGATTGGGCAGCACCTTCAGCAGGCACCAGGGTCCGGACGATCTCCTGCTTTCCCCGCAAACCCAGGCGGCGTTCTGTTATGCTCGCCCGACCAGCGACCACACCAATGGCACGTCCCCCTTCGCTCGCCGGCGCAACATCCAGAACCAGCCGCTGGCCAACTTCCGTTCCCGGTGCCACACCCCGTACCACGACAATCTCCCCGGGGTCAAGCGATCTGTCGCCAACGTTTCGCGCGAAACTGGCGGATTTACATCCCACGCAACTGCCCGAAATCCTCACATCGCCGTTGAGATCGGCGGCCCACTGGCCCGGGTCGAGGACATGGATGCCATCCAGGTCAGCGCGACCCACGAAAAGCCCGTGTCCTTCGGCAGCCCCCACTTCAAGACCATCGTTTTCGGGAGACCAGTACCAGGTGTCCGCGTCTCCCGCTTCCGATACTACGACCCCGTTTTCTGCAGCCTGTCCGATGTACAGACCCGACTCTCCCGCATCGCCAACAGTCATCCCGGATCCTGACGTTTCACCGATCGTGATGCCGTCGCCGCCTGCTGTGCGGATGTCGATACCGTAGTTGGCGGCATCCACGATCAGCATGCCGTTGCTGCCAGCCGATTCGATGGACACCCCGTGGATATCCGCGCGTCCCACGAAGAGGCCGTTACCGCCAGCGCCCGCCACCTCAACTCCATTCTCAAGGTCGGAGTCCTGGGAAAAGCTGGGGTCACCAGCTGCGAACACTTGAAAACCATCCTCGCGTGCGGTAAACACATCGACCCCATCGCCGCCGGCAAAATCGACCGCCACACCATCGTCACCGGCGCCGGAAACCCGTATCCCCTTGCCGACCCGTTGCGCATCCACATGAAGTTGGGCGCCTGGCGCATCGGTGCCGACACCGACCCGTCCATCGACCGTCACGCGCATTGCCTCCCTATCGTTGGTTCGCAGCACAATTGGCCTGTCGTCGGTGGTCCCAAGAAAATTGCTGCCCAGCGAGGTCCCCGCATTGCCATACAATGACCAGTAATCGGCCGTCCACAGTCCCTGGTGGCCCCAGTGCGAGGCCGTCAGCGTTATGTCAACCACATCGATGACCCCATCCCGATTCACATCGCAGGCGGGATCATACGAAGAACCGGTTGAACATCCTGGTCCCAACTCGATTTCGTCCCCGGCCCCCCCTGCGTTCGCCGTCGCGACGAAAACGAGCATCAGACAGAAAACCAGCACGACATACTTCCGAGTGCGCATGATGTGCCTCCCTTGAATCAAACGCTTTTTCCGCGGCAATACCGCAGCGCCGTATCATTCCCCACTATTTCATTGTATCACGTTTTTCGGACATTTCAACGGGTAGCCGAAAAATCAGTGGTCTGATCTGGAAAGGACCCCCTCGCGCCATTGTCGCACCGAGTTGACAAGAAACAGCTTCTCGCAGCGCTTCAGGTCATCGAGGCAAAGAACCCGCGTGCGGATCTTTCCTTGTTCCAGGAGCCGACCGCGGTAGACACCGGCCAGCAGGCCCGAGGAAACCGGCGGTGTCACCAACTCGCCGTCCAGGTCAAGGACCACGTTTGCCATACTGGCCTCGGTGATCTCACGACGCTCGTTCCAGAGCAACACCTCGTCGCAGTTGGGCCGGGAGGCCCTCGCCTGCTCATAGACCGAACGATGGGTGGTCTTGTGATAGAGAAAACGATCGTTGCTGTCGACGGACCATCGGGCCAGGCCTATCCGAAGCGGTTCCTTTTCCGGCGTCGGGTCCAAAGGCCAGGCCTCGATCCCGACTTCGCCATCTTGCGAAACAAGCAGGCGGACGCGCCTGGTTCCTTTCCCCAAACCCACAGCTTTTTTCGCCAATCGACGTTCGATATCTCTCAGATCCACATCGATGGCAAAGTACGCCGCGGACTGAGCCAGGCGATCCAGGTGCTGATCCAGAAGAAAATAGCCATCTGCAGGCGTCCAGAGGATGGTTTCCAGGAGATCAAAAGAAGGGGATGTTTCCGTCAAAACGCGTGCCTTCAACTGTGCCTCCTGGTACTCGTCATCGGTACTCGAGTCCCAGACAATGCCGCCACCTACACCGTAGGTCGCCAGGCCAAGGCGTCTGTCGATCAGCACAGTGCGAATCGCAACATTGAACTGAGCCCGGCGACCGGGCGCAATATACCCGATCGCGCCCGTGTAAACCCCTCGGGGATGAGGCTCTAATCCGGCAATGATCTTCATCGTTCGAACCTTGGGTGCGCCCGTGATGGAAGCGCACGGGAAGAGCGCATTGAGAATATCGGGCACTGGCACCCGGGTCCGGGAGATTACGGTGGAGGTCATCTGCCAGACGGTAGGGTACCCTTCAACCTCGAACAACCTGGGGACATGAACGGTTCCAATGTCAGCCACCCGGCCCATGTCATTGCGGATCATGTCGACGATCATGACGTTCTCCGCCTGGTTCTTGCTGGAATGACGCAGCCATTGGCGCCGGCCCTGGTCTTCTGCTGGCCAGCGGCCCCTGGAGGCAGTGCCTTTCATCGGCTTGGACAACAGGGTTGTGCCATCCAGTTGGAAAAAAAGCTCCGGCGAGGCCGAGCAGATCGCCAAATCGCCGGTATCCAGAAATGCAGCGTAGCGGGCTTTCTGGGCTCGGGACAACTTCACGAACAATCCCCACGGATCACCGCCGAAGGAGGCATGCATCGGGAAGGTGTAGTTCACCTGATAGGTTAATCCAGCGGCAATGGCCTGTTTGATAGCGGAAATAGCCTGGCCGTATGCATCTTCCGTGACCGCTGGTTGCCAATCACCAAGATCGTAGCTTGACGAGGAGGATCCGGGGATCTCCCAAAGAACTTCGGGGGGTTTATAAAGACCGAACCATAAAAGAGGAATCACCGAAGCGTGCACGGTGAGAGCCCGATCAAAGGCGGGCGCTGCTTCGTAGGCGATGTAGCCCGCTGCGTGAAGACCGTGATGGGTCACAGCATGGTCTATGGCATTGAGGCTGGGACCCACCTCCTCCAGGGAAGTGGCGGAAAAAACAGCAACGGGATCGCTGAATCGCAACCACCGGGTCCCTTGAGCATCCTGGAGGACAACGAGGCCGGGAGTCACTGCTGCAGTCCTACCAAAGATCAATCCGTCGCTCGCTTCCCTGGCGCAGGCGACGAAGATTAGGCTGAAGCGTGATCACCATTGCAATCGTTACGATCAGGCCAAACACCACGTCCCAGATTCCTACAAGATCGGGACGGACGATCAACAAGAGTACCGCCAGGATTACGCCGCTTACACCGACCGTCAGGGTAGCGAGAGAGGCATAGCGGCCAAACGCGAAGACAAACAGAGCATATATCAGGTTGGGAATCCCTACAACTGGATTGAGTGCAATCCACGTAATGGCGGCCGTCGATCCTCCTGCACCCCCGTTGAAGTTGAGAAACAGCGGCCAGATGTGGCCGAGCACGGCTGCAGCCCCGGCCAGTGCAGCGGTCGCCTCTGGCGGCTCAAGGAAGTTGCGCGCGATCAAGACCGCAGCCACCCCTTTGAAGGTATCGCCAAAGAGAGTCAATGCAACTGGAATCGTCCTGTGGGTAGCTCGCCAGACATTGGTGCCGCCGGTACGGCCGCTGCCTTCTTCGCGAACATCGACGCCCCACAGGCTGCCCACCAGGTAACCAAAAGGAATCGAGCCCAGGAGATAGCCAAGGGCCGCTGCTGCAACCAGGTTCAGGATATTCACGGGAGATGGTTATGGATAGCCAGGATTGAGCCACCGCCACTGCTCACGCCATTCCAGTCGAATCGGGAACCTCTGGGCCGGTAGCTCACGCAGGCACTGGAAATCCGCTGCAAAGAAGGCGGATTTCAGCTCGAATACGCTCCTGTAGGCCCTCGTTCCCGACATCATGGGTAATCTCACCGATCCAGCCGGCGATTTTGCGCATTTCCGCCGGGCCCATGCCACGAGTCGTCACTGCAGGTGTGCCCAAGCGGATGCCACTGGAAACGGTAGGCTTGGCAGGGTCGAAGGGAATCATATTTTTGTTGGTGTGGATGCCGGCGTTATCGAGGGCTTTTTCAGCTGCCTTGCCCGATATGCCGGCAGCGCGCAGGTCAACCAGGATCAGGTGATTGTCGGTACCACCACTCACCAATCGCAGGCCCTCTTCCTGCAATCCGGAAGCTAAGGCCTGGGCGTTGTCCAGGATCCGTTGAGAATAAGCCTTGAACCCAGGCTGCAACGCTTCCCCAAAGGCAACTGCCTTGGCGGAAATCACGTGCATCAGCGGGCCACCCTGCGTGCCCGGGAAAACAGCGCTGTCGATCTTCTTCTGCAGGTTCTTCTTGCTCAGGATCAGGCCGCCCCGGGGACCCCGCAGGGTCTTGTGCGTAGTCGTGGTGATCACATCGCAGTATGGCACTGGATCGGGATGAAGGCCCGCGGCAACCAGGCCGGCGATGTGGGCCATATCCATCATCAAAAAAGCACCGACGCTGTCCGCTATCTCTCGCAGGCGGGGAAAATCGAACCAGCGGGGATAGGCGCTGGCGCCAGCCACGATCAACCGCGGCTGATGAGCGTCTGCCAGGCGCGCCAGTTCATCACAGTCGATTCGTTCTGACACCCGATCCACGCCATAGTGCTGGAAGTTGTACAGCTTGCCGCTGAAGTTGAACGTGGAGCCGTGAGTGAGATGGCCACCGTGATCGAGTTTAAGTCCAAGCACGGTGTCGCCCGGCTTAAGCAACGCCAGATAGACAGCGGCATTGGCTTGCGCACCACTGTGGGGCTGCACGTTGGCATGGTCAGCTCCAAAGAGCGTCTTCGCTCTCGTTAACGCCAACTCTTCAATCACGTCGACATATTGACAACCGCCATAATAGCGACGCCCGGGATAACCTTCGGCGTATTTATTGGTCAAGACCGAGCCCAGCGCGGCCAAAACCGCGGGACTCACGTAATTCTCCGATGCAATTAACTCGATACCATCGCTCTGGCGTTCTCGCTCTGCCTCAATGGCATTATACAGTTCGGGGTCCTGTTGATGTAGCATCCGGCGAGGATCTGGCAGATCCTCCCATGTCCGGACGCTATTCAGCAGTTGACCGCCCACATCGACAGTCATCCGGGATACCTCCTGGTTGAATTTTGATAGAAATTTGCAATCGCTTTCAAGAGCCAATCTCCCGAGCTGTGCGGGCTGCCACTAAGACGACCGAGCCAGCAACCGCTGCATTCAGAGACTGAATCCGGCCCATCATAGGGATACGTATCAGCCAATCGCACTTCTCACGAACAAGCCGGCTAAGCCCCTTGCCTTCGGCGCCCACAACGATCGCCAGGGGGCCGGTCAGATCGCACCGGGCCAAAGCCTGCGCATCGGGTCTATCCTCCAGTCCGGCAACCCACAGACCGCCTTTCTTGAGCGCATCGATGCTCCGGCTCATATTGTTGACCCGGGCGACCGAGAGGTGCTCAACGGCGCCGGCCGAAGCATTGACGACAGCTGGGGTTACCCCTGCGGCCCGCCGCTGCGGGATCACAACGCCCTGCACACCCATCGCCTCGGCCGTGCGCAACAGCGTAGCAAGATTCTGGGGATCCTCCAGATGATCTAACAACAGCATCAGCGGAGGCTCCTGAAGGACCTCAGCAGTTTCCAGCATGGTCTCCAAAGGCACATAAGGGTAAACCCCCGTCTCCAGTAACACGCCCTGGTGCCGCACGCCGGGCAAAGCCCTGTCCAGACGCTGTTTTTCGACCCGTTGAATCTGACACCTGGCCTTGGATGCCAGGTGCACAATATCCTGAATCAGGCCAGTCTCCTTGACATTGGCCCCCAGGATCAGTTTGTAGAAACGTCTCCGGCCTGCCCGCAACGCCTCGTGGACTGCATGCCGGCCGTACAGGTTTTCAATCACCAAATCGCCCTATGCCAATGAACCTTACAACTAGCCAAAATGCCAGGTACTGCCCTCGCGGGTGTCTTCGATAACGATGCCTAACCCGGTCAGCCGATCCCTCAACTCGTCGGCAAGCTGCCATTGTTTGGCCTCTCTCAACCTGGCACGGGTTTCCACCAGAAGATCGATGAAGGGTGTAGCTTCAGCCCAGGCGCTGCCCGTTTCTTCGAGCCTCAGTCCAAGAACTCCCGTCAGCTCCCTGATCAGCGCCTGGGCTGTCTCGAAGGGCTCGCCGCCTATACCCGCATCCCTGGCCCGATTGATCGCCGAAACAAGATCGAAAATGTGCCCGAGTGCCCCGGCAGTGTTGAAGTCATCGTCCATCGCCGTAACATAGTTCGCCCGCGCTGTTTCGACGGCGGTCAGCAACGCGTCCACTTCCTGTCCGGAGACCTGGCTGCCTGCCGGCGGCTTGAGCGCCGTACGAAGGCGCGCCAGCCCTCGTTCGTTATCGGCAATCACCCTTTCGTTGAAAGACAGGGGCTTGCGATAATGGGAGGAAAGGATGAGCAATCGCAGGACATCAGCCTCGTGCCCGGCAAGAAAGTCATCCACCGTCACCAGGTTACCCAGACTCTTGGACATCTTCTCGCCGCTCAGCTGCAGCATGCCATTATGCATCCAGTAACGGGCAAAGGACTTGCCGGTGCAACTCTCGGTCTGCGCGATCTCGTTTTCGTGATGCGGGAAGATCAGGTCGTTTCCACCGCCATGGATATCGATCTGCTGGCCCAGGTGCTTCAGAGCCATGGCGGAGCACTCGATATGCCAGCCGGGACGTCCTGGTCCCCAGGGGCTATTCCAGGCAGGCTCACCCGGTTTCTGCGCCTTCCAGAGCGCAAAATCATTGGCATCTTCCTTGCTTTCGTCCGTCTCGACCCGGGTGCCACTCAGAGCCTTGTCGGTCGTGCGGCGGCTCAGCTTGCCATAGTCCTCATCCTGACGCACCCGATAATAGACATCGCCGCCCGATTCGTAGGCGTAGCGTGATTCGTGTAACGTCTGCACCATTTCAATGATTTCACCGATGGTTTCGGATACTAGCGGGTATTGCGTGGCCGGCAGGATATTCAACTCGTCGATGTGGCGCTTGTATTCTGATATGTAGCGATTGGCGATTTCAAACGGGTCCTGCCCGGTCTCCAGCGAACGCGCAATGATCTTGTCGTCCACATCGGTGAAGTTCATGACATGACGCACCTGGAAGCCGCGGTATTCCAGGTAACGCCGCACCACGTCGAAGACGATGGAGGACATGGCATGCCCCACGTGAGCCTTGTCATATACAGTCGGTCCACACACATACAGGCGTACCTTGCCTGTTTCAATGGTCTCAAAGGCCTCTTTTTTGCGGGACAATGTGTTATAGACTTGAAGAGCCATGCCTAGCGCCGTTCCTGGGGCTGGCCAAAAATCATCCGCCCCGCGTTGGTCTGAAGCACCTTGGTTACCTGGACATCGATCTCGCTCTCGATATGACGATGCCCATTTTCAACCACGACCATGGTACCGTCGTCCAGATAGCCAACCCCCTGACCCATCTCCTTGCCCTCGTCAATTACGGTGACCCGGATCGTCTCTCCGGGTAGCACCAACACCTTGACCGCATTGGCCAGCGCATTGATATTGAGCACATCTACGCCCTGGAGTTGGGCTACCTGATTGAGATTAAAATCGTTGGTGACTACGGGACATTGGAGCTTTTTGGCCAACTGGACCAGCTTGTCGTCGACATGGCGAACATTTTGCACATCCATATCGCTGATGATCACCGGCACGGCAGATTCCTGCTGAAGTCGATTCAGCATGTCGAGCCCCCGGCGCCCTCGATTCCGGCGCAGGGCATCGGCCGAGTCGGCGATGTATTGCACTTCGTTGAGCACGAAGCGAGGGATCAGCATGGGCCCCATGATGAAGCCGGTCTGGCTGATATCGGCAATCCGCCCATCGATGATCACGCTGCTATCCAGGAGGACCGGCGTGCGTTCGGCCTCAAAATCCTTTTCCGGATCCTGTGCCGAATTCTCAGTTTCGACCGGTTCCTGGGCTGTGGAACGCCTGAAGCGACCACCCATCAGGTCAGTGATATCCTGAGCCCGCATCGTCATGGCGGTAATCCCGAGATAACCGAACACGACGGCACCGACCGCCGGCAGCACGTCACCGAAGGGTGATGGGAGTCGAGAAAGCGGTATAGCCAGCAACGCTGCCACGATGAGACCGATGATCACACCGATGATGGCCGCTATGAGTTGCTGCACCGGAAGTTGCCCGATTACCCGGCGCACGTAGCGTGCCGGTTTGGTCGTAATCCAGGGTGCTATCATAGCGCCAAATATGGCGCTGATGAGTGCGGCAGGAATCGCCCATTTCAGGGTATCGACGGTAAGTTCGGATGAACCAGCGAGGACAATGCCGATGTACCAACCAATGATTGCAAAAACGATAAATCCAATGATACGAAAGATTTTATCGACTGCCACGTATGCTGCACCTCCTTATAAGTATTTTTTCGTGTCCAGCCCCCAATGAGGAATATCAGCCAGGCGGCCAACAGGTTTTTCCGGACACAGATGAATAGATGAATGATAATCATGAGATAATACCACAGGTGATGATACAACACTTCATGCTTTTCTGCAACCGGTCACGAAGAAACCTGGACGAAAAAAGCGCCGGGCATTGCCATTTTGCCCGACGCCATGGTGCTCTGCTGTAATCCCAAAAGGAGGCTACCGGTGCAAACGTCCCGACCGGAAACACTATGAAGTGACCGGGGCATCTTCCCCGTAACACCAGACTCCCCGGATGCGCCCCAAATGTTTCCTAGATCAACGACTCCTGAGCAAGCTCGGTCAATTGCGAAAAAGTTGCCGCATCACGAACGGCGATATCGGCCAGCACTTTCCGGTCCAGGGCAATGTCTGCCCGCTTCAGGCCGTAAATCAGGCGGCTGTAGCTTAATCCATTCAGCCGGGAAGCGGCATTGATACGGGCAATCCACAGGCGTCGAAAGTCACGCTTGCGGTTCCGACGATCGCGATGAGCATACCAAAGCGATTTTAACATCGCTTCGTTGGCACGTCGGAAGAGCAGGTGCTTGGAACCCTTCTGACCCTTTGTCAGCTTCAGTACTTTGCGGTGACGGGCTCGAGCCGTCACACCACGTTTAACTCGTGTCATTGTTATCTACCTTTTGCACTGTTTTGATTTCGCCAGGCCTACTTGTAGGGAGCCAGGCGCTTAACGCGGTCGCGCTCGCCCTTGGCTTCAACCTCGTGGGCGTAGCGGTATGTGGCCTTTACCTTCGACGACTTTTTTCGCCGCAAGTGGCCCTTGCCCTGGCGCATTCGCATGAGTTTGCCGGTGCCGGAGTACCTGAAGCGTTTGGCAGTCGATTTGTGAGTCTTAATCTTTGGCACGTCGTTTCTCCTAACCTGGATAAGCCAGAACCAGGTGCTTCGGCTTCGTTCAGCACAGGTCTGCGGTCCAAAAAAGGGGCACAAAAAACCGTACCGCTCGTTTTGGGCAACCAGGAAACTATCGTTTCGATCTGACAACCCTGACAGCTGAGGTTCCCAAAGAACCGGCACCTGCCAGGTACTGTTTACTTCTTATCCACCTTGGGGGCCAGAATCATTAACAAGCTGCGCCCTTCCATGCCAGGCCGTTTCTCAATTTCAGAAACATCCTCCAACTCGGCTGCAAACCGGGCCAAAAGGTCCCGGGCCACTTCGGGATGGGTGATCTCTCTGCCTCTGAAACGTACCCGTACCTTGACCTTGGCACCATCGTTGAGAAAACGCCGGGCTCGACGCAATCCCACGTCAATATCGTGCTGGCCGGTTTTTGGGCGAAGGCGCACTTCTTTGACATCAACTTGCTTCTGGGCTTTGCGGGCTTCACGGTCCCGCTTTGCTTTTTCGTACTGGAACTTACCGAAGTCCATCAGGCGACAGACGGGCGGCCTTGCTTGAGGGGCTACCTCCACCAGATCGGTATCCTGTTCCTGAGCCAATGCCAGGGCTTCAGATCGCGGCATAACACCGAGTTGCTTGCCGTCGGCACTGATTACTCTCAACTCGGGCGCCCTGATGCCTTCATTTATTCGTTGCGTTTTGCTGCTGATCACAACCCCCTTTTGGGTGATTGTCACGGAGAGAAGCCGGAAAGCTAGCCCTCCACCGAATACAACGCTCCCATACGACCCGCGGTAGAGGAGCGTCCACTGAAATCTCGACAGATTATAGTGCAACTGAACAGGTAAGTCAAATCCATACGCTATCGAAAACCCGCTGCCGTTCTGATTGATTATGTTGCGCAATTATGGTAAAATAGACACTTGATACCTTGCGTCCTATGTTCGATTCTCAGAAGGAAGCCGCCGAATGACCCGTTTCCGCCGCCTCATCCTCCTGTGGCTGCTCGTCACAATAACACTGAGTCTAAGCGCGGCCATTCCGCCAGCCAAGGCTTTAGCTCCCGAAGCTCAGACGTGCACCAACCTGATTGCCAATAGTGGGTTCGAGGCTCGCCACGCCTGGCAACGAGGCAATAGTGCATCCCCTGCCCGCTATGTCCAGTCGCCGGTCTTCGACGGCTTCTGGGCCATGCAGATGGGCATCCGCAATCAACCGAATGTCAACGCCTACTCATCCATTCGACAAAGGATTACCATCCCATCGAATGCGAGCAGCGCCCAGGTAACCTTCTGGGTCTGGACCGAAAGCGAGGCTGGTGCCGGTGCCGACAAGCAAGAGTTGCTACTTCTGCCTCCTGGCGCCAACGAACGCAGCGGCAGCGAGGTGGCGGTACTCTGGCGGGTCCTGCTGAACAACCCCAGCTGGCAGCAAGTCACGATTCCTCTCAACGACTACATCGGCGGTACGTTCGACCTCTATTTCAATGCCTACAACGACGGTTTTGGTGGTCGCACGGCAATGATCGTGGACAATGTGAGCGTGACCAGTTGTACCGGGATGCCACCCACGCCTTCGCCCACCCCGACTCCGCCGGGCAGCGGCGTAACGATCAGCTGGGTCGGCGACCTGAACCCGTCCGGCAATAATCCACAGACCATCGATGATCAAAGTGCACTCTTCGTCACGGTGGACGTTTATGCGCCTGGCGTGACCGAATCCGTTGGACAGGGGGCTGGCATTGGCTGTAGCTTACATTTCGGTGAGGTCAATTTCTTCGGTGAACCCTGGTTCAATACCGACGATGTGCCGATGGCCTACTACCAGGACGCCGGCAACAACGACCGTTACGCCATAAATATGGGGCCGTTGCCCGCAGGACTCTATGAATACACCGCCTGGTGTTCGGGCAATGGCGGCGCCACAAAAATCTGGTCGGACAACAGTGCGACCGGTGGCAACGGCAGGCTGACGATTATTGCCACCACCGTAACCCCAGCAGCCACCGGTACCCCCATACCGACTGCAGCTCCCACTTTCACACCCTGGCCGACCCTTACCACTACCCCAGGCGTGGTGATCAACTCGGTGAGCAATTTGTATCCGGGCGGCAACAACCCGCAGACCATCGACAGCACCAGTGCCCTTTATATTTCCGTCGACGTCTTCGCGCGCTATGTCACCGATTCACCGGGACAGGGACAGGGCATCTTCTGTTTCTTGCACTACGGCAATGTCGCTTCTTTCGGTGGTCCGTGGACCAATATCATCGATGCACCGATGTATTATTCGGGTGACGCCCCGGGTGGCAGTGCCGACCGGTACGGCATCAATCTGGGATCCCTGTCCGCAGGCCTCTACGAATATACTGCCTGGTGCAGCGGCAACGGTGGCACGACCAAGGTTTGGGCTGACACCAGTGCCGGAGGCAACGGGCGATTGACCGTTATTGGCAGCCCAACGGCATATCCAACGTCGTGGCCAACAGTGTATCCGACAGTGTGGCCAACGGCGTACCCGACGTTGTGGCCCACGGTGTACCCGACAGTATGGCCGACGGTATATCCAACAGTGTGGCCAACGGTGGCTCCCACCGTTCCCGCAGGCTGTGTTGATCTGATCGAAAATGGTGGTTTCGAATGGGACGGTACATGGTTCCTTGGTGAAACCGCCCGGCCCGCGGCCTATGTGCCCACGCCCTATTATGCCGGCACCCGAAGCATGCGATTGGGAATTGCACAAGAACTGCCAAACGTCGATTCCTTCTCTTCCATACGGCAGGATGTGTACGTGCCGGCTGACACTCCAAGGGCAACGATCCGATTTCGCTATTATCCCGAGTCGTATGGGACTGCCGGCAATCTGAATTACCAGGAGTTGGTGTTGCTCGATCCGAACCGGGGTGGCGCAACGATTGAGCTGCTGTGGCGTGTCACGGAGAACACGTCCAGCTGGCTCCTTAAGGAGTTCGATATCACCCGCCACCGGGGCAAGCTGCTAACCGTCTATTTCAACGTTCGTAACGACGGAACGCGCGGCCCTACCGCGATGTACCTGGATGATGTGGCCTTGTTGAGCTGTTCAGAACCCCTGCCAGTGCCAGTGCCCTATAATCTTCCGAAAGAGGAGTTCATACCATTTGAGGAGTTTATGCCGCCGCCTGAGGAGTTTATGCCACCGCCGATCGACTATATGCTTACCCCCCCCGTTGTGCTCATCCCCGACGATCTCGACATCGAGAGGCTGCCGACAGATATACTGGCACCCGATGTGACCGTGGTTACCGTCGAAGCCACCGGAACGACTACCCCCTGGCCCGGGATCGAGGACGCCATGACTCCTGTTCCATCGTCGGATGAGGAGGAGCAGATTCCCACCGGCGGCTCTCCGTTACAGGATATCCTGCGCACGCTGGCACCATGGGCCGGGCTGCTCCTGTTGACGGTGATCGTCGCTGTGACGGTGGCCGTTCTTGCCTCTTTCCTTGGTTAATCCTGCTCCAGATGCCGTTTCGGTATCAAGCCCTGTCACAGACCGATCGTCATCCGTGAGAGGAGAATGCCACTTGGAGCGTCAAATCTACCGCGACGCAGAAAGCTTGACAGAACTGCGGGCTGAGTGGAATACCCTGTTGGCCCAAAGCCAGGTCAATACGCCGTTCCTGACCTGGGAGTGGCAGACCACCTGGTGGAACAACCTGGGAACCGGAGATCTATGGGTCGTTACCTGGCGTGATCAGGGCGAGCTTGTCGCTATTGTTCCCCTCTACCTGACCATCAACGCAGAGGGAGAGCGGCAATTGGACACGATTGGCTGCATAGAAGTCTCCGATTACCTTGACCTGATCATCGCTGCCGGCCGCGAAGAAGAAGTCTTCAGGGCTTTCCTCGACTGGTTGCTGGGGCCCGAGGCGCCCGACTGGGATGTTCTGGCACTCTGCAACCTGGCGCAACATTCCCCCAGTCACCGGTATCTGCCTGAGCATGCTGCTGCCCGGGGTCTACACGCTATTACCCGCCTGGAGGACGTCTGCCCGGTTATCCAGTTGCCTGAAGATTGGGAAACTTATCTCCAGACGCGCCTGGATAAAAAACAGCGTCACGAAATAAGGCGAAAGAAGAGGAAGATTCAAAGAGAGGCTGATGTCAACTGGTACGTCGTTGACGACACCCGGGCCCTGGACGCGGAAATCGATGATTTTGTCCGGCTCCATCGCTTGAGCGCCGAGGCCAAAGAGGGCTTCATGACCGGGGAGATGGAACAGTTCTTTCGCCAGATTGCCCGGGCCATGTACGATTCGGGTTGGCTGAGTCTGGCCTTCATCGAGGTCAATGGCGACAAGGCGGCATCCATGCTCAGCCTATGCTACGAGGACCGCTGTCTGTTATATAACTCCGGCTATGATCCGAACAGGTATCGCGAACTGAGTCCGGGGATCGTATTGACCGGGTTGGTCATCGAGGACGCGATCGACCGAGGCTACTCGGTTTTCGATTTTCTCCAGGGTGATGAGGTCTACAAATACCGATTCGGCGCCACCGATACGGCGGTTTACACAACTGTCATTCGTCGGCCCGAGGAAAAACTGACCGGTTCCGGCTGACCGTTCGTCCTGGCGTAATCCCATGACCTGCATTGGCGGACCCAAATGTCCCGCCTTGGGGGTCCGGAGGCCGCGGCAGAGAGCATTGCGACTGCTTCCAACCTGACTGGCTCCGTGGTATAATTGCGCTCGTGACAGCTCAATGGACTGCGCGAGTCGGTATCAACGGCCAACTGCTCTCGGACGGTGGCACGTATCGTAGCGCGGGTGTGAGTGGTTATATCCGGCAGTTGCTTACTCACCTTCCCTCAGTTGCTCCCGACATCCAATTGACAGCCTTTCTCCCCGGGAACTCGCAGCTATCGGTAAACGGCATGGCTGTAAAAAACAGCGGCCAGTGGAACACACGACGCCCGCTGCAGCGAATTCTGTGGGAACAGCTGGCACTGCCTGCATTGATCGATCGCCACGATCTTGACTTGATACATGGCACAGTCAACATCAATCCGATAATCGCTCGATGTCCCTCAGTGATCAGTGTCCACGACCTGAGCTTCTGGCATTACCCGAAGGCGTTTCCCACATTCCAGCGACACTATTTGCGGACCATGGTGCCCCGTTCGGTCCAAACGGCAACCAGGGTCATCGCCGTTTCTGAAGCGACCCGGCAGGATGTGATCAATGCCTGGCAGGTTTCCCCCGAACGGATTGACGTGGTCTACAACGGCGTCGACGAGGGTTTTGAACCGGCGCCATCCGCTCGAGTCGCGGAATTCCGCCGGCAGAAGGGGTTGCCCGAGCGCTTTATCTTGCACCTGGGAACCCTGGAACCGCGCAAGAACTTGGTGCACCTGGTGGCCGCCTTCGATCGGGTCAAGTCCGTTGTGCCTGATGCGAGCAACCTGAAATTGGTGCTGGCGGGCGGCAAGGGTTGGGGCTACGACTCGATCTTCGAGGAAGTCGCCAAACGAAATCTACAACAGGATGTGCTCTTCCCCGGCTATGTTCCCGATGAGGAACTCGTTTGGTGGTATCGTGCTGCAGCGGTATTTGCTTACCCGTCGATGTTAGAAGGTTTCGGCCTGCCGGTGTTGGAAGCCATGGCCTCGGGAACCCCAACAGTTACGTCGATGCGCTCATCACTGCCCGAAGTCGCGGGTGACGCGGCCATTCTGGTCGATCCGGAATCGCAGGATTCGTTGTCGGACGCCTTGATCGCCATCCTTGAGGATCAAGACCTGGCCGATAGACTTGTGCAACTGGGATTGCAGCAAGCGGCGCGTTTTTCATGGCAGCGCACTGCCATCGAGACCGCCGCTGTTTACCGCAAAGCCCTGGGAATAACCGGAGGCGACTCGTGAGTCATCGCACGATGAAGACGGTGAATCTCATAACCGCCATCGTCGACATCATCCTGATTTTCGTGGCCTTCGGACTCGCCTACGAGATCCGTTATCGGTTTCAATGGTTTCGCGACATCGATCCTGCCTTTTACACAACCTTCCAGCCATACATTCCTCTGGCGATTCTCCTTGCCGGGTTGATCCTCGTGGCCTTCTTGTTGGAAGGTGTCTACCGTCCGAGCCGATCCAGAACCTTTGGCGATGAAATCTATGCAGTTATCAACGGTACCACCACCGGGTTCGTGGTGATGGTATTTATCGTCTTTTTCTGGCGTCCGCTGGTTTACTCCCGCCTCATTTTTGTGTACGCCACGGCCTTGATCATTGTACTGCTGATCCTCGCCCGGGTGATACGAAGGATGCTTCTCGGATACCTGCGCAGCCGGGGAATCGGGGTAGATCGTGTGCTTATCGTTGGGTCCGGCAGCGTCGGTCTGAGCGTCATAAGAAATCTCGTCGCAAGACCGGAACTTGGCTACAAGGTCGTCGGCGTTCTGGACGATGACCCCGAACGCGGCAGCAAGGACATCGGCCGGATTCCTGCCCTGGGAAGTATTGAGAATTTTGCAGAGGTGCTCCAGCAACAACAAGCCGACGAAGTCATCATTGCGATACCCTGGCGTTTCCGAACCAAAATCCTGGATCTGGTCAGTCAGAGTACAAGAGCAGGAGTGCGCCCGCGCGTCGTGCCTGATCTGTTCCAGATGAGCTTGAGCTCGGTCCAGTTACAGGACGTGGCTGGCATCCCGATGATGAGTCCAAGCGAGGCACAACTCGGCAGTGGTGCAAGAGCATCCAAGCGACTTATCGACATGATTGGGTCGGGAATTGGCCTGATCATCTTGTCGCCCATACTGCTGATCATCGGCACGATCATCCGGCTTGATAGCCCCGGCTCGCCAATCTTTCGTCAGCCCCGAATCGGACGCAATGGAAAAGGCTTCGAGGTCTACAAATTTCGCACTATGGTCCAGGACGCCGACCAGAAAAAAGATGCGATCCGGCATCTAAACGAGGCCGACGGCCCCCTCTTTAAGATAAAAGATGATCCCCGGGTCACCCGAGCCGGCAGTTTTCTGCGCCGGAGCAGTCTGGACGAGCTTCCCCAGCTGTGGAACGTCCTGCGAGGGGATATGAGCCTGGTGGGACCGCGACCCGCCCTTCCTGAAGAGGTAGAAGGCTATGCCGATTGGCACCGGACGCGGTTGGCGACAGCTCCCGGGATCACTGGACTCTGGCAGATCAGCGGCCGAAGCGACATTCCATTTGACGAGATGGTATTGCTGGATATCTACTATATTGAGAATTGGTCGCCTTTGCTCGATCTGAGCATCATGTTCCGGACCATTCCAAAGGTGCTGGCCGGGAGCGGCGCTTATTGACGCCCACAAAATCGCCTGATAGATCACTCTGACCATCTCTATTTCAAAGCCGCAGAAGGCACAGCCCCAACTACACAGGCCGGCAAGCGTGGATAGGACCCATGACACCACTGACCCCTCAAGATGAAAAAGCCTGCATCGAATTCCTGCAAGAACTGATTCGCATTCCCAGTTTTTCCGGTCAGGAGGCCGCAGTGGCTGCCCGCGTCGCCGATGAGATGCGGCGCGTCGGTTTTCCGTCGGTTCAGCGAGACCGAGCAGGCAATATCATTGGACGGATTGGCAGCGGTGAGCGACGGCTCCTCTTCAACGGCCACATGGATATCGTCGGCACAGGCAACCGCGCCGCCTGGACCCACGATCCTTTCGAGGCTCATGTGGAAAATGCAGTGCTCTTTGGGCGCGGCGCTGTGGATATGAAATCTGGCCTGGCGGCGATGATCTATGGCGTCAAATCTCTGCTTGCCCGCCAGCCCTCTCTTGAAGGCGAAATCATTGTTGCGGCGGTCGTACAGGAAGAGCCCTGCGAAGGAATGGCCATGCAGATCCTCATGGAGCAGGAAGGACTCTGGCCCAGCCACGTGGTGTTGGGGGAACCCACCAATTTACAGGTGGCCCTGGGTCAACGAGGTCGCGTCGAACTGCGAGTTGAGACCCAGGGCCGCGCCTGCCATTCATCCTCCCCGCACCTGGGCGAAAACGCCCTGAATGCTGCCGCCAAGGTCATCTTCGGCATCGATCTTCTTGGCACTCGGCTCGCGGGCGATCCCGATCTGGGCCGGGGATCGATGGCAGTGACCGGTATCACCTGTTCCGCCAACAGCAGGAACGCGGTGCCTGATCATTGTGAACTGGTCATCGATCGCCGGCTTACCCTGGGTGAGACGCAGGAACGGGCAGTGGCCGAAGTACGACAGATCATGGAGCGCGAGGGGGTGAAAGGACAGGTCAGGGTTGCCGAGTACGAGACCCGAACCTACACCGGACACGTAAGCCGCGGCAGAGAGTACTATCCGCCCTGGTTGATGCCCCGGGATGCGCCGCTGGTTAAGCAGGTTATCAAAAGTGTGGCTCGGGTTACTGGCAAGAATCCGCACTCAATTATCTGGCCCTTCTCCTCCGACGGAACCTATACGCGAGGGGTTGCCGGCGTTCCGACGGTCGGCTTCGGTCCGGGAGACCCAACCCTGGCCCACACAGTTGACGAGCATGTGCGGCTTGAGGATGTACTGCTCGCGGCTCGAGGCTACGCTGCCATAGCCCAGGAAATCGTCGGGGAAAAACTGGCTGTGGGCCGGTTTTGATCCCACCAGACACGCGGGTGAGGTGGTGCATTCTGATTGATCCCGCAATCGTTTGCTGATGAGGTGTCGGGGTTTTGACAGGAAAACAACGTGACCTATGGGTACTGCTGGCAGTGGCCCTGGCCTTGCGGCTGGTACTCATGCCACTTCCCGATCCCTATGATGCAGACCTGACAACTTTTTGGGCACCCTGGATGCAGCAAGGGGCCGAACAGGGCCTGGCCTATCTCTACAGCCATGGGGATCCTCCGGTTAACTATCCTCCACTTTATCTTTCATGGCTGGCACTGGCGGGACTCCTCTACAAGAGCATTGCTCCGGCGATGCCAGCTTCGCCTCTGCAAAGTTTTTTGATTAAGCTGCCGGCGGTGCTGGCAGATCTTGGCATCGTGTTTTTATTATACCGGGGCGCGAGATGGGTCAGCGGATCGAACAGGCTGGGTTTCGCCCGGGCATGGCTGCCGGTAAACAGTTTTCCCACCTTTGCCTTTCTGGTGGCGGCCCTTTGGGCACTCAATCCGGCGGTAATTTATGTAAGCGCCTTCTGGGGCCAGGTAGACTCGATCCACACCTTCTTTTTGTTGGCTGCACTTATGGCAGCCCTGACCAGGCGTTGGGGAATGTCCGGTGTCCTGATAGTATTGGGACTGCTGACTAAGCTGCAGGCCGTGGTGCTGTTGCCATTGCTCCTTTACCTCGCGTGGCGAGCAGGCTACAGATCATTGGGCCGCTTTGCCGCTGGCAGCCTTGGGACCCTCGCTACCACCCTGATTCTCTTTGCGGGATCAAATACGCTGCTACCGATGATGCAGGTGTATGGGGGTTCGGTCGGCTATTTTGACAAATTGACCGTCAATGCCTATAACACATGGTGGCTGGTCGATGTTCTTGGCAAGCGGCTGTTTGGAGAACACTTTTTGGACAGTTACCAGGTAATTGGCCCGCTGTCCCTGAGGTGGATCGGCCTGCTCCTGATGGCTGGCTACGCAGTGCTGGTCCTCTGGCGGCTTGATCGAACTGGCTGGTGGCTGAAAAATCGAGAGGAAATGGATCACGAGTTGCATGTTTTTTTCGCCGCCGGCATGCTCGTGTTCGGCTTTTTCATGTTGCCCACCGAGATCCACGAACGCTACATCTTGCCAGCCCTGGCCTTTCTGGCTATGATCGCCTGGTGCCAGCGCGGTCTGCTGATTGCCTACCTGCTGCTATCGTTCACGGTATTGATAAACCTGCTCGAAGTATTACCCTTCGCGCCCTGGCTCTATCGGAGCTTTGCATCGGTGGAAGGGGAACGGGTCTTGCTTGCCGTGATCAACGTGGTGTTGTTCCTGTGGTTGAACTGGCGCTATCTTGGCACGACACCTTTGGCCAGGCCAGGGCCCACCCCGATGGCTGGCGCTGAAACTGCTGGCCAGGCGTAGCAACACCGAAACCATCCTGGAAACGAGAAGCGAAAATCGATGGATTGGAAACACTATCTTAGCGACTACAACGAAGGACTCGGCCTGGTCTACGAGCGCTTCATTCTCAACGACTTTCTGCTGGCCCTTCAGAGAACCCACGGCGTTGAACAGGTTCTTGAGGCCCCTCTCTACGGCATGGCCGGCGTCAGCGGAATCAACAGTGTCGCATTGGCTCAGGTTGGTTGCCAGGTAACCCTTGCCGACGATAACGCTGAACGCCTGGCAGGAATCCAATGCATTTGGGACGAGCTGGCGTTGCCGGTGAACCTGGTCCAGGTGCGGCAGTGGGATCGTCTGCCTTTTCCAGACGATTGCTTCGATCTGGCCTGGGAATGGGCAGGTCTTTGGTACCTGCCCGACGGCCGAGGCCTGTTAAGGGAACTGGCTCGGGTAAGCCGAAAGCTGATTTTTGTTGCCATGCCCAACCGCTGGCAGGTGGGCTATTTTCTGCGGAAATACCTGCTGGAACCGGAGTTCTTCGAAATCATTGGACAGCGAGAAGGTTGGACCAACATGGCAGCAATCAGGAGATACCTGGAAGCCCTGGAGCTTGAAATCATCGACCAGGGTGTGCTTGACGTACCACCCTGGCCCGATACCGTCATGCCGGCAGGAGAGGTCCTGGAGAAGCTGGGCATTCGATCAAGTCGCCTGCAAGGGCAATTCAGCGGCGATGACTGGCAATGGTCCACTATGGCCTACTACCTGGGGACTCAGCCCGATTTGCGGGAAGAGGTCCTGCGCTACGCCTGGCTGGACGAAGCCCCGCTGCCCTGGCAACTCAAGGCAGTCTGGGCGCATCACCGCTATCTGCTTGCGTTGAAACTGGATGCGCCATCCTGAGAACCGGTCGTGCTGGCTGCTTCTCACACTTGCTTCCCGGGTTTGTTCCGGGGCTTCTCGAGAGTCAAGAACCAACAACTGTCCCCTCTCCTGGCGCAGGCCGTCCACGAATAGGGGAAAAGTGGGAAAGAAGGCTTTTTGGGCGTGATATGCGCCGATCAGGCACATAGGTCCAGCTTGCCAACGGAAACCGAGAATTGGGCCTGGCTCATAGCACTGCCGTTCGGCTCGTTGCCGGTCCGTTTGCCTGCGCAGCATGGCTGCGAGCGCACTTTGCACACAGGGTCGTGGCCGGCACGATTTCCAACCGTTCGGGATCAATGCGCTCGCCACACATATCGCATCGGCCATAATCCCCCGCGGCAACTCGGGCCAACGCCTGTTGCAACTCTTCGATCTGCTGTTCGATCCGCCCGCTCCGTGCCAGAGCCATTTCCCAGGAATAGACGCCGGTGCTGCCAGTGCCCAAGCCCAACTCGGGGCGATCCTGGAGTCGCTTGTTTAACGTCTCCAATTCCTCCTGAGACCGCGCCAGCTTCTCTTTCAGTTTCTGTTCTTCAGCTGTCATCTTTTTTTTCATTTCGCAGTTACCAATCTTCCGTTTCTTCACCCATTTTATTCTCTAACTGATGTTACGCAGTTGGAGTGATACCTTGCCGGCCGCCGTTCTCTGACCACCGACCGCAGACCGCGGCTGATTCTTGCCGACACACAACTGCCGTCCGTCGTCTGCGGTCTTCTGAAGGCCGTGTCGCGGTCTGCCGTCCTCCAAGCACATTGTTACCTGTGCAACTCCAGTTCTCCAAAAGAAGCCAGGCTTGTGGGATGACTATGCGACCATCAGATCGGGATTCTCCTTCATGAAAGTGGAGAGCTCCGACATGATCAGTTGGTCTGCCTCCTCGGTATTGCTGCCGGTCACTATGGCCATCTCCTCGGCCAGCATGTTTCGCCCGCAGTTCAGCAGGTCGTTATCGGCCTTGGTCAAATGATCCACTTCCTTGTGCCAGGCCAGATCACGTACAGCCTCGGCAAGGGGGATCGCCTTGGCCATTTCCAGTTTCTTGCGGACAGTAGCCTGCCGGGCTTTGGAATTCTCCGGCAACTCGTCGGGAGCGCTCCCAAGGATGTCCAGAACCCGATTGAGTTTGCTTCTCGACATGACCGGACGGACGCCCAATTCAACGGCATTGGCGATCGGAACCCGCACCGAAAGGCGTTGTTCCTTCATTTCGATGACGTAGTAGCGTTCATAGCCTTCGATCAAATCGAAACTTCTCACGCCGGTGATTTGTCCGGTCCCCAATCTCGGGTGAACGACGTGGTCACCGATTGCAAAATCCATTGTGTTCTCCTATCCAGGCGTTGACTGAGCTCTTCTTGCCGATGTCAGGCCATCGTTCTGGCCGTAATGTACTTCACAGCAGTCTCCGGGCGACGGATACCCAGACGTTGTACCAACAGGTCAAAATCACCGGTCCTCTTCCAGAGTTCTCTCGCGTAGAAATCGCGCAACGATTTTGCTGTAAGATCCAGCCTGGCGGCTTTTCCCAGATTGGCTACGCTCTGTTGCACGGAGCGAATCGATAGCGGGCCCCCGTCTCGACCGAAAAGGAGGTAGGGACAGCCAGGCTCCGACGGACGTCTTTGATCGAGAAAGTCCTGCAAAGCGGCTTGCGTCGCCCTGCTTAGCGGGATAGTGCGCGCCGCTGTTCTGCCCTGTTGACGAATGGTCAACAGGGCTCTCTGCTGGCCAAGTTGCAGGTCATCCATCTGAAGAAGGGTGATCTCACGGGCCCGTAACCCTGCACGCAACAGCAAATGGAGGACAACCAAGTCTCGCGCCGCGTTCCGGGAGTTGGGCGCCTCGGCGATCTCCATGAGATGCTGGACTTGCTCCTGTGTCAACACTCGGATCGTCGATGGGCTCGACAGGGCCAGCAATGGCACCTTCTGCGCAGGGTTGTCCTGTTGCAGACCCATTGCCTGCAAAAAACGTCCGAACTTGCGCAGGCTCTGCATCACGCGGTTTATGCTGGCAGGTGGACGAGCCACCGCTTCTTGCAGGTACAGCTTATAGGCTGCCACATCAAGCGAGGAGAAAGTGTCCGGTGTCGAGCTGCATTCTGCTTGCTGCAACCAGTTCACAAAACTGCGCACATCAAGCCGGTAGCTGGCAACTGTATTTTGAGCCAGTCCGCTCTCTTTGAGGTATAGCTCGAATCGGTTCAGTGCTTGGGCCCAGGAAAGCGTCATCTTGTCAGTGGTTCAGAACTCTGCACATAATCTTTGTTATGCGTGCGCATTTTACCATGGAAGATCGCTTTCGTCAAACAGAATGTGGGATTCATCCCGGCAACCAGGCAAGATCCGCACGATCTCTGGATCAAATCATGTGGGATCAGTTTTCTTTCTTGATGCCAGGGCTGCGGCGATCATTTCGATTACCCCGTCAAGTAACGTATAATAGCCAGACGATCGATGCTCACGTCGAAATACTGCGGGTAGCAGGTATTGCAGGTACCGGTCCACTTGTTTCCTTGTCTACTTGTTTCCCTATTCCTCGTCTACCTGTACCTGCCACGTAGCTACCGAGAGCTTACGGAGAGATTCCCATGAAGAGCCGCCTTTTCCTTCCCTTTCTTTTGATCCCTGTCCTTATCCTTGTGACCTCCCTGGCCTGCGACATTCCTGGCAGCGGCACTATCGACGAGATCAACCTGCCTGATGTTTCTCCCGACCAATTGAAGGAGCTCATCGACACAGGCCGGCAGCTTCTACCACTGGCCCGGCAGGTTGCCACGTTGACCGCCTCCCAGGAGAACCTGGGCGCCCTGTTGGAATCGCCAGAGATGGGAAATGTGCGCTGGACCGGTTCGGTACGAGCCCAATTGACGGTCGTGCGCCTGGTCTGTAACCAGATTCATCTTGTCGATCCCCCCGAGGGGGTGGCAGGCATTTACCAGGCCCTCGTAGACGTATGCGGTGACTGCCAGAAGACGGTAGACATTGTCCTCGACGGCATTGACAACCTGGATGTCAACGCCATCAGCCAGGCCACCGTAACAGGCCAGAGCTGTCTCGACGGCCTCAAATCCAATCAGGCAGCGATCGATGAGCTGAAGGAAAAGATCAACCTCGATTTGGATGATCTCCCCCTGGACAAGCTGAATCTTGAGGAGTTGAATCTTCCGGGCCTGTCGGAGATTGACCTGCCCGATCTCGGCCTGGAACAGTTGGGGGAAACATCACCCAAACCACCGACGGTCAATGCCGGATCCAATCTCAGGGCTGGCCCTGGCGCCGATTTCGATCGGGCAGGTGGCCTGACCGAGGGAACAGTGGTCGCTGTGATTGGCAGGAATCAGGCTGGCGATTGGCTGGCTCTGGAAGTAGATGGATTGGGCACGGTTTGGATCGCCGCTTTTCTCATCGAGAATCCCCCCGATCTGGACAACCTGCCCGTGATAGTGTCGGAATGAGGACCGGCTGCCGGTAAACCCAATTCAATGGAAAACCATCTCAACCGGCCGGAGAGGCGACGCTAGCGCAGCGTGACAAAGACCGGGATGGTGTCCTGCCCCGGCTCCGGCGCAGCCAGGGCAATGCCAATCGACGGTGCATCTTCCGCCAGCCGTACACCTTCAACCCATACCTTCTTCAGAGCACGAGCGTTGCCCGCCACATCCGATGCCGTCAATCGCCGCCCCGGTTGGATATCCGCGCCGGCTTCCACCTTGACCTGAGCCACGCCCAGCACGGTGAGCGCCACGTAGTCGCCCGGTTGGGCTGGGCCCTCGGCGCTGCGCAGTTCCAGAACGAGGTCCTGGTCTTTTTCATCCTCGTGCCGGGGCTTGGGGGTGAGCGCCATGCGCCCCTCCACCACGCCCACGATACCACCGAAGGAACCGGAATCGGCTGGACGAACCAGGGCCAGTGGTACGGAGCTGTCCGGTAGCGGTTCAGTCACTCCTACCGCTGCCACCACCTGGCCGGCAGTGAGGGCCTGGTCGCCCGTGACCTGGGCGATTATGGTGAGGGAACTGAGGGTAACGTTGCTGCCCGAGATCTTGTCGGGGGTGATGAGACCCCACTCACCGTCCGCATCGGTGGTGTGGGCATAAACACCGTTGCTATCAGCTTCGTGTACATACACGCCGTCGCCGCCTGCCGAGTCTACGTACAGGCCGGCGTCACCCACCGTGCCCACCCTAACACCGTGATTGTTCGCTGAGTCCACTTGCACGCCGCTCTGCTGTGCTGAATCCACTTGCACGCCGTTGCCGCCCACCGTCGAGCTCACACGCACACCATGGTCGCCCGCCGATTCCACGTGCACGCCATCGACATGCGCAGAGTCCACATGCACACCGTTGCCGCCCACCGTCGTGCCCACCCAAACACCGTGATTGCCCGCCGATTCCACGTGCACGCCATCGACATGCGCAGAGTCCACATGCACACCGTTGCCGCCCACCGTCGAGCCCACACGCACACCGTGGTTGCCCGCCGATTCCACCACCACACCGATCTCTGTCGCCGAGCCCACGTACACGCCGTCGCCGCCTGCCGAGTCCACGTACAGACCGGCGTCACCCACCGTGCCCACCCAAACACCGTGATTGTTCGCCGAGTCCACTTGCACGCCGCTCTGGTGCGCCGAATCCACTTGCACGCCGTTGCCGCCCACTGAGTTCACGTGCAGGCCGTTGTTGTCCGCATGATTCACATACACGCCGTCACCGGCCACCCAGTCCACTTCCAATCCGGTTCCAACACTATTACTGAGCCAGAGGGGAGCTGCATAGTCAGGATAGCTAAACGCCCCGCTGATGACCAGAGGGTTGTCGATGCCCACCCAGGTCTGCCCCAGGTGGTTGTGGTCGTTGTCGCTGGTGAAGGTGCCGGTCTCACTCCAGTGACCGGCGGTAAGCTGAATGTCGTGGACGTCGATATCGCCATCATGGTCGACATCGCAGGCAGGGTCGTAGATGCCAGTCGATGTGCTGCAGCCGCCATTGTTCAGGGTCGCCGGTTCCGGTGCGCCTGCCGCCACAGCCAGGGTGGTCAACAGGGCCAGGGCAATCATGAGGGAAATGAGCCGAAACGCTTTCATGGTGTGCCTCCCGTGCGCAATATGTGGTTTTGAGGGTCAATGCACCTATTATACCACAGATCACAGCCAGGAGTCGGTCAATTTCGCCTGATTGCACAGGGATAAGGGTGTCGGGGAGGCCTGCAGATTGACGGGTACGCTGCGGCTCGGGTACAATGCACTTGCACAATCTTCCGCAACCATCGGGCGACTCCGGAGTGGATATGCACCTCATCACCTTCCAACACGAAAATCGACCCCAGCTGGGCATCCTGCAAGACGATCATATTCTTCCGGTTGAAACAGGCCTCAAACGCCTGCTGCCTAACAACCAGGACTCGCTGCCTTCATCCATGATCGGCCTGCTTGAGATGGGGGAGGAAGGGCTTGGGCTGCTGAAAGAACTACAGCGCACCTTTGAGAAAATACCCGACGACGGACGCGCCGACCTGGTTCTTGCCCTGGGCCAGGTGACCCTTCGACCACCGGTCCTGGATCCCGAGAAGGTAATCTGCCTCGGGCTGAACTACCTGGCCCACGCTGCCGAAAAGAACCATACACCACCCGAATATCCCATGTTGTTTCACAAGACCGCTGGCTCATTGCTGGGTGCTGGTGGTGATATTGTTATTCCCCCGATCACGGAACAGGTAGACTACGAGGGCGAATTGGCGATCATCATTGGCCGGACCTGCAAAGCCGTCTCACAGGAATCGGCAATCCATTACGTAGCAGGATACACCGTGGCCAACGATGTCAGCGCCAGAGACCTGCAATATCGAACGAAACAATTCACTTCCGGCAAGATGCTGGACACCTTCTGCCCGCTGGGGCCAGCCCTTGTGACACGCGATGAAATCCCCAATCCCAATGGCCTGTCGATTCGCACCACACTTAACGGCCAGATCATGCAGGATGACAATACCGGCCAGATGATCTTCGATGTGCCCTTAATCGTCAGCTACATCTCGCAGATTGCCACCCTGCGACCTGGAGATGTGATTCTGACCGGCACGCCGCAAGGCGTCGGCTTTGCCCGCGACCCCCAGGTTTTCCTGCAGGCGGGCGACGAGATCACTGTCGAGATCGAGGGGCTGGGCAGGCTGACAAACAGGGTCGTCAAATAGAAAGGTATTCTTATGAAAACGGTACCCCAACTCTCCGTCGAACAAGCCGCTGCCATGATCCCCGATGGCGCGGTCATCATGGCCGGCGGTTTCGGCATGACCGGCAACCCGGTTCATTTGTTCCATGCCCTGGCAGAAAAAAACGTCGCTAACCTGACTCTGATCTCAAACAATGTTGGAGAGCCTGGATTGGGTGGCGGGCGACTGTTGCGAAACGGTCAACTGAAGAAGGCCATCGGATCGTTCTTCACCTCCAACCGTGAAGCTGTCGAGGCGGCCCAGCGCAAGGAGCTGGAGGTAGTACTGATTCCCCAGGGTTCCCTGGCGGAAGCAATCAGGGCGGGAGGTGCCGGTATAGGCGGGTTCTACACGCCTGCCGCAGCTGGCACGCCGCTCGCCGCTGGGCAGGAAACAAAGACCATCGATGGCCAGGAATTCCTCTTCGTACCGGCGCTGAGAGCGGATGTCGCGCTGCTACGCGCCTTCCGGGCCGACACGGCGGGAAATCTGGTCTATCGCCGCACCGAAAGAAACTTCAATCCATTGATGGCAACAGCAGCAGATCTGGTCATCGCCGAGGTCGAGGAGATCGTGCCGGTTGGCGCCATTCCACCCGACGCCGTTCACACACCAGGAAGCTACGTCGACTTCATCGTCCACGCCCACACTTCGCTGGAAGACCTGGGCAGTTCCGCCTCTATCGCTGCCAGCGGTAAAAAAGTCAGTGAAAAACGGATGAACATCGCCAGGCGCGCGCTGGAAGAATTGAATCGGGGAGATGTGGTGAACCTGGGTGTTGGAATCCCCACCCTGGTGGCTGATCTGATCACCCCGGAGGATGGCATTATCCTGCACACCGAAAACGGCATGCTTGGGGTGGGACCGGCGCCGCAGACCGGGGGCGCCCTCGACTATCCTGTTAACGCGGGCAAACAACCGGTAACAGCACTGCCAGGCAGCAGTTATTTTGACAGTGCCGCATCCTTCGCCATGATCCGCGGTGGCCACGTCGATGCCGCGATTATGGGCGGACTGCAAGTGGATGAGCAGGGCAATCTGGCCAACTGGGCGGTGCCCGGAAAACCCTTGCTGGGCGTGGGCGGCGCCATGGACCTGGCCACCGGGGCCAGGCGCCTTCTCATCACTATGACACACACCGACCGACAGGGAAACTCCAAGCTCGTGTCCAAGGCCACTTTACCGCTAACCGCACGCAACGCGGTAGATGTGCTTATCACCGATCTGGCCGTCTTTCGTTTCGTCGACGGCGAGCTGGTATTGACGGAGTTGATGCCAGGCGCCACCCTGGACGACGTTCGGGCAAACACGTCGGCCACCTTCGTGGAGGCGGTATCGGGGTTGCCGGAGTAGGCGGCGGCTTTGCGACACGGCGAGGGGGGATGCGGAGACACGGCGAGGGGGGATGCGGAGACACGGAGAGG
>JAYELL010000003.1:0-1160 GCA_034717495.1 Chloroflexota bacterium
ACCAATCCGACCGACTACATCGATTTCGATCCTGTGAACAAGAGGATCATCTCTAGCGACTATGGGCTGGGGTGGGCGACTGCAGCTTCGGTGCCTCCCGGCCAGGGGCAGCATAATGGATTGGATTACATGAGCCTGTTCGGTGGCCCGGATATCCTCGACCGCACCAAGATTCGCATCGATTATCGCTTCATCATCCTGATCCAGCTTACAGAGGAATGGTTCCCGCCGAATGACATCGAGTTGGTGAAGGATGGTCCTGTGAGGGTGCTGGTGAAGCGGGGTCCGACGACGACCGAGGGTTATCGGTCTTTTGTCCGCACGGCCTTCCCGATCGACCTAAGTTCGTTGCCTGGGACTCTGGAACATGTGCGAACTTCAGCGGATCTTGTCGAAGGGGTGACCGGTACTTATTACGACGAAAATAACGCGGGCGGGGTCGCTATCGACGGGGTGCCCGACTCGGTGCAGCCGACGCCCTTCAACCAGGCCTGGCGGCAGGTAACTGTGGGCGATGGCTCCAACATTCAGATGGCCTCCCTAGACGAGCTTGGCGGCACACCCTATCATTATTACCAGGATGATTCGACGGGGGATGGCGATGACACGGGCGATCTGAGGTCCTTCGGAGACTCGGGCTTTGGGGTGACCAATCCAGGTAGCGAGAACTTCTCACTGGTGACTGGCCAGTTTTTCATACCGGCCAGCGAGGGCAACCAGGGTGCTACCTACTACGAGTACTTCCAGGACCCCCTGGAGGTGTCAGCGGTTCCGGTGAGGCAATACAAGACATATCTGCCCCTTCAGATCAAAGAGTAGTGACGGGGCTTGCCCCGGCAGGGTTTGGACCACGAAGGCGCGAAGGTTCACGCGCCAGCACGCTAGCAAGCGGTGCGGGAGCTAGGCGTACCGTGAGGTAAGACCGCGAAGCGCGAAGGGTACGGAGGGCGCGAAGGGTACGGAGGGCGCGAAGGACGCGGAGGACGCGGGGATGGGGAGACGCGGGGACGCGGGGATGGGGAGACACGGGGATGCGGGGAGGGTTTGGACCACGAAGGCGCGAAGGTTCACGCGCCAGCACGCTAGCAAGCGGTGCGGGAGCTAGGCGTACCGTGAGGTAAGACCGCGAAGCGCGAAGGGTACGGAGGGCGCGAAGGACG
>JAYELL010000003.1:1260-21633 GCA_034717495.1 Chloroflexota bacterium
GAGGGTTTGGACCACGAAGGCGCGAAGGTTCACGCGCCAGCACGCTAGCAAGCGGTGCGGGAGCTAGGCGTACCGTGAGGTAAGACCGCGAAGCGCGAAGGGTACGGAGGGCGCGAAGGACGCGGAGACGCGGGGAGGGGGAGACGCGGGGACTCAGGGACTCAGAGACTCTGAGACTCCGAAACTCCGAAACTCTGTGCTTCTGCGACACTGCGACCTTGCGTCCCTCTGGCATTTTGACGTAATGACATCTTGACATATTGACATTCCGCCTCGGCGACGCGGAGAAACACGGTCCTTCCGGATCGCCTGCTACTAAAATTGCCTTATTAGTTAGTGCGAGATATAATAAGCGAAGCTAACTAATTATAGCTTCAAGGCTATGCGCTTTGAACAAGCAGTGGGAGTGGGTGATGAAGGACACGAAAACGGTGAGCGATTCCGAGTTGCGCCAGCCGGCTATCAATGAGATCATTGGCCTTTTGATGCAATTTTCCTGGAGCGGGCGCAGACAGTTCGGTGAGCACCTGGCAGAACATCGGCTTACACCTCCCCAGTTTTACACCCTGGCCTATCTGATGGGCCCATGCGATGGGGATGACAATGACAAGGGCATTGCCATTCACCTGGTAGCGGAGGGATTGCACAAAGAGCGCGCTACTATGACCGGTATTCTCGACCGCCTGGAGCGGGCCGGTCTGGTGGAGCGCCACCGGAGCCAGGTTGACCGGCGCAAGTGGCTGGTATCACCCACGGATGAGGGCAGGCGCCTGGTGCGGGCAGCAGGAAAGAGCTGGCACCGGAGTCTGGTGCGGTCCTTCGACGACCTCGGCACCTCCGAGCTGGCGGAACTGGAGAGCCTGCTGCGTCGTCTGGTCGAGGCGATGACCCCGGCGGACATGTCGGCGCTGCCGGCTCACGTATTCGCCCATATGATGGACTCGGTGCACCAGGGGTTGGGAGATGACGATGTTTCACGGTAGAGGCGATGCGTCCGGGAAAAACCAGAATGAGCAGCGGGGTAGCGTCAATCGCGACCTGATGCGGGCGCTCGGTTATTTGAAGCAGTACAAGCTGCTGACCTTCGGCGCGTGGGTCAGTTTGCTGGTCGTAACGGCGACGCAGCTCGTAACACCGCGACTCATCCAGGTGATCATCGACGATGGTATCGCCGAAAGCAATCTTCAGATCGTCTTGAGCTTTTCTCTGGCGATTGTAGGCGTGGCTCTCGTGCGCGGCGTCTTTAACTTTGCTCAGGGATATTGGAGTGAAAAGGCCAGCCAGGGTGTGGCCTTTGATCTTCGTAACAACCTGTATGCCAAGCTTCAGAGTCTCAGCTTCAGCTATCACGATCAGGCACAAACGGGCCAGTTGATGACCAGGACAACCAACGACGTTGATTTGGTTCGTCTGTGGACCGGGATGGGATTCGTGCAGTTGCTCAATACAATCCTGATGATTGTCGGTGCTGCTGTCATCCTCTTTTTAACGAATTGGAAACTGGCTCTGTTATCCCTGATCACCATTCCGCTGGTATTGCTTGTGATTTCCTATTTTATCAAGCGGGCAATGCCGATCTTCACCAGGGTGCAGGCCAAGTTGGCCTTTCTAAACACGGTGTTGCAGGAAAACCTGGCTGGCGTACGGGTGGTGAAGGCGTTTGCCAGAGAACCCTATGAGTTGAAGCGCTTCACCGACGCGAACCTGAGTCTTCTGGACGAGAACCTCAAAGGGGCAGCCATCATGTCCCGTTCGTTTCCCCTGGTATTTGCGTTGGCGAATATCTCGACGCTCATTGTGATCTGGGTTGGCGGCATGCAGGTGATTGGTGGCAGTCTGACCCTTGGCGAATTGGTCGCCTTCAATGCTTACCTGACCATGTTGACCTTTCCGGTCCTGATGTTGGGGATGATTATGGGGATGTTGACCCGGGCCGGCGCCAGCGCCCAGCGGGTCTTCGAGATCCTGGATGCCGAGGTCGAGGTCAAGGAAAAAGCGGATGCGGTGGAGATGCCCCCCTTGCAGGGACATGTGGCATTCGAGGGCGTTACCTTTCGCTATTTCGGTTCCGGAGAGGATGTGCTCAAGGGAGTTGATTTTGCGGCGGCACCGGGTCAAATGGTGGCATTGCTCGGCGCTACCGGCGCCGGCAAGAGCAGCGTGATCAACTTGATTCCACGCTTCTACGATGTGACCGACGGCCGGGTGGTGATCGACGATTTCGACGTGCGGGATGTCACGCTGGAAAGCCTTCGGTCCCAGATCGGTATCGTTTTACAGGAGACCAATCTATTCTCCGGTACGATCCGGGAGAACATTGCATTTGGTTGTCCTGATTGCAGTGAGGAAGCCATCGAACAGGCGGCTCAGGCTGCAGCGGCCCATGATTTCATCGCTGAATTCCCCGACGGTTATGATACACGGGTCGGCGAACGTGGCGTCGGCCTGTCGGGTGGTCAACGTCAACGCATCGCCATTGCCCGGGCGTTGCTCATGAATCCCAGGATTCTCATCCTGGATGATTCCACCAGCAGCGTCGATCTGGAGACCGAGGCGAAGATCTCTGCGGCCCTGGATTCCTTGATGCAAGGCGCTGGTTCGACACGGCCGACCTCCTTTGTCATTGCCCAGCGGATCAGCACAGTGCAGAATGCTGATATGATCCTGGTGTTGGACAAAGGGCAGGTCGTGGCCCAGGGAACGCACGAGGAACTGTTGCGGGAAAGCCCCATCTATGCCGAGGTTTACAGCCTGCAGTTTGGCCGGTCCGATGGCCTCATTGCGGAGATACCGGTCGACGGGCATAACGGCAAGACACCGGCGAGGCATAGACCTGATGGAGAACCGGCCGAGGAGGAAACGGAGGTGATGGCATCATGATGGGCGGACCAATGCTCCGGAGGATGGCGGAGACAAAAGAGGAACGTGCTGTTGATGCGGGCCAGGCGGCCCGGCGAATGGCAGGTTATCTGGCGCCCTACCGCAAAGAACTATTCTTTACGATGGTATTGATCGTTATCGCGACCGCGGCTGCTTTGGCCGCACCGTTGTTGATCGGCCTTGCGATCGATAAGTTCATCGCGGAGGGTGACATACTGGGCCTCACCCGTACAATGCTATTGCTGTTTTTCACCTACGTGGTGGCCTATTTTGCCAATGTTGGAAGCTTCTATCGCATGTCGTGGGTGGGCCAGCATACGCTCAACTCATTGAGAGCCGACATTTTCAACCGAATCCAGGGCCTGTCCCTGAAGTTCTTCGATACCCACGATGCCGGTGATCTGATGAGCCGTTTGGTGAACGACACAGATGTCATCAACCAGTTATTCAGCAATGGCCTGAACCGCATTATCGGCGATACGTTGACATTGGCAGGAATCGTTGTTGCCATGCTGCTCTTGGATTGGCGACTTGCCCTGGCCAGCTTCATTGTGCTGCCCGTGATGCTGTTTGCTACCATGTTCTTTGCCCGTCGGGCCCGTTCGGCATATCGCAAGACCCGAGCGCGGATTGGTGATGTCTCAGCAGACTTGCAGGAGAATATCTCCGGGGTGCGGGAAGTTCAGGCATTTGCTCGAGAACAGGCAAACCAGGAACGATTCAGGGAACTAAATGCTGCCAACCGCGATGCCAACGTTGGTGCCCAGGCGATTTCGAGTGCCTTCATGCCTGTGGTGGACGTACTCAGCACGATTGCAACCGCTATTGTGATAGGATTCGGCGGTTTCCTTGTCATTCAGGGGCAGACGACGATCGGCGTCGTAGTGGCATTCATGGCCTACGTCAATCGGTTTTTCATGCCGATTCGTTCCATTAGCCAGCTCACCATGATGCTGCAATCGGGGCTGGCGGGTGCTGAACGCATCTTCGAGCTTCTGGATGAAACGATCGAGGTCCAGGATGCGCCGGATGCCATTGTGTTGCCACCCATCGAGGGTCAGGTGGATTTCCAGAATGTCAGCTTTGGCTACAAAGAGGGCGAAGAAGTTCTTCATGGTATTAGCCTTCAGGCCAGGCCGGGCGAGACGGTTGCCCTGGTTGGCCCAACCGGCGCCGGAAAGAGCAGTATCATCAGCCTGCTGTTGCGATTCTATGATGTCTGGGATGGGTCAGTTGAAATCGACGGGCTCGACGTTCGGGAGGTGGAAAGGGCCTCCATGCGCCAGCAGATGGGAATCGTACTTCAGGACACCTTCTTGTTCAGCGGGACCGTGGCCGACAATATTCGCTACGGGCGTGAGGGTGCGAAAAACGAGGAGGTGGAAGCGGCCGCCGAGTTGGTCAACGCCCATGAATTTATCCGAAGCTTGCCCGATGGTTACCAGACAGAAGTGCAGGAGCGGGGCAGCAACTTCAGTCAGGGCCAGCGGCAACTTATCGCCTTTGCCCGGGCAGTACTGGCCGATCCCCGGATTCTGATATTGGACGAAGCTACCAGCAGCGTTGATACCCGAACGGAGGCGCAGATCCAGCAGGCCCTGGGGCGGCTCCTGGAAGGACGCACCAGCTTCGTGATCGCCCACCGGCTGAGTACGATTCGCAATGCTGACAAAGTGCTGGTGATCGAAGATGGTCAGATCGTCGAGCGGGGTGAGCGGACCGATGAGGCTTCGGCCCACGAGCAATTGATGGAAATGCGCGGTACCTATTACGATCTCTATATGAGCCAGTTTCGTCGGACCGACGAGGATGAGGGAAGGGCCCCATCGGGCCCGCAGCCCACAGGGACGACGGCTGCTTCAGAGGGTGCGCTGAACATTGCTCCGGCGGGCGTCTGAATGCTTTCTGGCAGACGGTTGCATCGATTCGAACCCGCGTGAATTCTGGTCCGGCCCGTCCTACATCCTGATGCCGCCGAAAATGCCGGTTTTCAAGACAGGGGTTTGAAGGTGGCCACACGAGCGGCGATGATGCTGGCAAACTCCTGGTCTCTTTTAGGAATCACTTTAGACGAGCTGTCCTGCCGGCCAGGTCGATGGACTTCCGCCTTCCAGGCGTCCGCGAGAATGACAGCGGGAGTGACGGTTCTGTGGCTTCAGGGGTGCTGAGCTGTTAGCTGATCAGGAAAGAAACGCCTGCCAGATGAAGATGGCAACCATCGCAAGCGCGAGGATGGCCTCCAAAGCGCTTGAGGCGAGATAGCCGAGGATGTATGTTCGGCTGGCTCGCAAGGCCGCCGGCAGGTTCCTTTTGTCGAGAAATTCGATGAATAATGTGCCGACGACGGCGCCAACCATGGTGGCGATGAGCGTGCCGATAATCGGGATCCAACCTCCCAGAAGGATTCCGCCGGCGATGCCACCTCCGATCGCTCCAAGGATCGCTTTCCAACTCACGCCGGAGCGCCGGCTGAGCATTGTAGTCAACGCCAGATCGGTGCCCCACGCCAGCACGGTCAGTATTCCCAGAAATAACAAGATGGGCCAGCCGATGGTGTTAAATCCATCGTTCCAGGCCCATACGAGGATCCCCAACCAGATAAGCAAGGGGCCAGGCAGAATCGGTAGCACCGAGCCTATCAGGCCAAAGAATATCAGCAGATAGGCCAGGAGGGAAATACCATATTCCTGTGGCATGCTTTACCCTGGTTCCAGACTGTTGGTGGCCGGCAGAATCTAGGTGAAGATCTCGGTGTTGGTCAAGCTGTCGGCAATCAGAAGGAACGCTGTGCCAAGACAGATAGTGACCAGGACGTGAAGCAGCGCGCCGATTTCGGTGGGATGTCCCATGATCAACCACCACAGTATCCAGTTGACAAGGAAGCCAAGAATGAGGCTGCCCGCGATGATGGCGATTTGTTTAGTGTTATACTTCATTGAAATTCCTCTCAATGTCGCGTCTTTGTCTCTCAATAAAGGAACATGGGTTTGCCCTGGACGTGAGCCACCTTGGGCTTGTAGGCATCGACGTCGTAGAATTCATCGACATCCACTTGTTTCACGCCCTGCTGCGGCATGTCGGCTGCTACGTGGGAATAGCGGCCCTCGCGAAGGGCGACCATTCTTCCTGTAATGCCCCGCACGGCCAGGTCAACGGCCAGTGCCCCAAAATTGGCAGCCACCAGCCGGTCCAGGGAATCGGGTGATCCCGAGCGCATCATGTAGCCCAGTTGCTGATAAAGGATGTTATGGCCGGTGAGCTGTTTTATCAGTTCAGCCGTGATCTTGCCGATACCGCCCAGCTTGCGATGGCCGTAAGCGTCAGGTTCACCCACCTGGATGGTCTCACCACCAATCATAACGGCGCCTTCTGAGATGGTCAGGATGGCGTAACTGCTGGGGTTGTTCAGCTTGTCGTGAACCAACAGGCCTGAGAGTTTATCGATGTCGAAAGGCACCTCGGAAATAACGGCCCGGTCGGCATGGGCCAAATAGGAGGCAATCAGCGATGTTTCACCTGAATTGCGACCGAATAGCTCGATGACGGCGATCCGTTCGTGGGAGCCAACCGGGGTTCTCAAAGCTGTAATCAGATCGACCGAGCGGGTAACCGCGGTGCTGAAGCCGATGCAGAAATCGGTGCCAAAGACATCGTTGTCCATGGTTTTTGGGATGGAGACGACGGGGAAGCCCTCCTCGAAAACACGGGCACCATAGCCAAGGGTATCGTCGCCACCGATTGGGATCAGGACATCGACAGCCAGATCGTCCAGCGCTTCGAGTACCTTCCAGGTCAGGTCGAAGGTCTCGTCGTTGTTTTCGTAATCGACGCCATCCTGCCTGATGTGCTCAGGCACCAGCCTGGTTTCCACATTGCTGGGCCTGGTACGCGATGAGTGAAGAAAGGTGCCGCCGGTTCGGTCAATAGTGCGGACCACAGCGCGGTCCAGCTCTATCACCCATTTTTTCATGCTCTCGGGATCGGAAGGGTCAACGTTCAGCGGACCTGCCCATCCACGGCGGAAACCGATGACCCGCCAATCGTGATCAAGGGCACGGTCAACCACCTGTTTGATACAGGGGTTGAGACCGGGCACGTCGCCACCCCCTGTGAGGACCGCGAGGGTCTTTTTTCTTGCCATTCAACAACCACCTCGATCGCCTCTGCTGGAGTGCTGCTATTCTACCAGATGGCAAATCAACTGACAAGCCATAATCAGACCCCGGCCAGGGATGACCGGGGTCTTGAGACTATCTGTTATTACCTTTGCGATCGTAGAGCTACGCCGTCACCCAGTTTACTTGGTGTCGTCATCCAGGGCTTCTATGATCTCAGTGACCACGTCGGTTTCTATTACCTCGCCGTCCTTGTCGAGAGTTTCCACGACTACCGTAGTCACTTCGTCGACTGGCGCAACCGCGGCCTCTACCTTGGTATCGAGATCAGCGACCTGGGTCTTGATCTCTTCGGTACTCTCCAACGTGGATGCGATCAGCTTGGACTGGCGCTTCAGTTCGCCCGAGATCTCCAGTGCGGCGGAATCGGGGGCAGGCTCTATGCTGATGTTCTTTGTTGCCGCGAGGATTTCTTGCTGGGTGTCATCCCCGTCGACCAGCAGGTGGAGCACTTTGCCCAAGATGTAGAACTGGAGGAAACCAAAGATGCCGCCCAGTAGAACGGGGATTGCAGCTGCAAAGCCTACGCTTCCGGGCAGTTCCAGATCCCGGGCAAGGCCCCCTAGCCCAAACCAGGTTGCAAAGGCGCCGATTACGCCGAGAATTAGTATGATCCAAGCGGCGACCAGCGCCAGCGTGCCGATGGACCGTAAGGTTGAGTAGCGACTTTTCACTTAGATGACTCCTTTTCGGATCCAGGTTGGTTTACTCTGTCGGGAACCTGACTTTCACGTCAAAGTCCACATTGTTGAGCTGTGGCAGTAACAGGTTGATCAAGCCGACGAGTGGACTATCGGGGTTTACCTGTCCGTAGAGGGTAGCACCCTGGTTCAGCGAAAGGTCGTTCCATGCGATATGGGGCAGGGGCATGCCATTGACCGTCACAAAGACACCGTCATCGTTGCCAAGCATCTGGAGTTCCTCTATGCCGTAGGCTTTGATTGCCGCCAGGGTCTCTTTGGTCAATTCGACCGGAACGCCCAGGCCGGCGTTGATCAGGTCTCGAGTCGTGATACCAGCCAGCATGGGGATCCCGTTCTCATCATAATCGATGTCGACGTGGGTGACCAGTGCTGTCGGACCAGCGTCAGCAGGCACTGGCTCGGGAACTGCGGCGGGATCGCGGAGATTGATCGGTGCATAGCCGTTCATCGGTAGTCGCACTACGACGTTGGCGCCGGTGCGTTCGATGATGGGTACTACCAAGCCGATCAGCTGTGAGAAGGGAACGTTCGCCATTCCGGCAACATCGCCGACGTTGGCCAGGGATTCACCATCCCAGGCCAGGTAGGGCAATGGGTCCCCGTTGACATACAGAAAGATACCGTTGTCAGTGTGAACCAGTTCCACATGCTGGACATTGGTGTGTTTCATCCAGTCCACGTAGTAGGGATTCATAGCCATAGGCGGCATCTGCATCCCAGTTAGCTCGCTCAGTTCATCGATGCCAATGCCTCCGATGCTGAAATTGCCGGCCTCATCGATGTCGACGACCAGTCTCGGAAGAGATAACAGGAACCGTTGTCCCGAATCTGTCATCTCGTCGGCAGTTGTGGGCGTAGCTGTACCGCACGCGCTTAACAACAGAGTGCCGACAATCAAAAGAATTACAACTTTGGAGAATCGCATGGTTTGCACCTCCTGTGTGCAGGCTGGATTGACGCATTCTTCGCGCCAAGTTTGAAATGGTATACCTTGCTATGGGGCTACTGTGGTGAGAGTCCTCACTTCCGGGAGGTACGACCATGACATAGTAAACACGCGAAAACTCAGAAAGTGCCTCGAGTTTATGAAAAAGATCTGGTCGTTCATTCACCTTTTTTAGGCGATGATGATAGGAGAATATCAGGGTGACTCTTGGGGTGAGCCATCTCCACAAGCCATAGCTTCAGAAAACAACCGGGACGAATTTCGAAGACGCCTATTATGTGCACTTAGTAGTATACCTAATGCACGGGCTTTCGTCAAGTTCGAATTGCCGTTTTGGCGCAAATTTAACGTGCACTTTAACTTGCCTCGGGATTCAGGCTTGCTGCCGCCCTGATACCCGACCCCGTGATGATGACAACTCCTCGTTGATGGGGCTTCAACATGCCACGCGCTATCCATTTTTCCAGAGCGGCCGGCGCAGTGGCCGAGGTGGGTTCCATCAGAAATCCGCGCCGCGCCCAGGCGAGAAGGGCATCTTCGATTTCGGCTTCAGTTACAATTTCGAGTTCACCTCCTGTTGTTTTGATCGCTGAGAGGCATTGCTGCCATCGAGTCGGACGCGAAATTGCAATTCCTTCGGCGCCCGTGGGCGTCGGGGTGATTTCAGGCAGGCCACCAGCGCCCGGAGAGTTCCAGGCCTGCCAGAGAGGAGCACACGCTGCAGCCTGCACAGCGATAAGCTGCGGAACGCTGGATGTGATGCCCGCAGCCCGGAGGAACTGAAAACCCTTGTGCAATCCCAGCAGCATGGTGCCATGTCCTACCGGTGTGATCACCCAATCAGGTACGGTCTGGTTCAATTGTTCCCACAGTTCGAACGCGACCGTCTTGGTCCCTTCCAGAAAGAAGGGGTTCCAGACATGACTTGCGTAGAAATCGTTCTCGGCTGCTGCCACGGCTGCCCGGGTTGTCGCAGCACGTGAACCGGGAACCGAAATAACACTGGCGCCATAGAGGTTGATCTGCGCCAGCTTGGATTGTGACGCGGATTCTGGCACAAATATGGTGGCCGCGATGCCTGCAGCCGCCGCGTAGGCAGCGATTGCCGCTCCTGCATTTCCAGACGAATCTTCTACTACAGAGGATACGTTCAATTCGCGGGCCTGGCTAATGAGCACCGTGGCACCTCGATCCTTGAAGGACCCGGTGGGAGAGAAATAGTCGAGTTTGAAACTGATTTGGCAGGGTTTGTCGGCAACGGGAACCAGTGGTGTGACTGTCTCGCCCAGGGTGACTGGTTGCAAATCCCTGGCGAAGGGAAGGGCCTCGCGGTAGCGCCATAGGCCGGGTCGGCGCTCTTGCATATTCACCCAGGGAAACTGGGCATCCATTGCAACGTCGAAGTAGCCACCGCAGGGGCAGCGCCACCTTATTGTGCCCAGTGAGAAGGGCCTTGCACACTGGTAGCAGCGAAAGTGGGCGCGGCCCTGGCGAGTCTGGTCTGGCATGGAGTTGCTTTCCCTGGCATACTGCGGTTAAAATAGACCGATGGTGTATGGTATCATGGTTCTGAAGATTTTAACACTGACCTGATTTCGTTTAAGGAGAAGGCTTTCGGCACACTATGAGAACCGATAGAGTAGTTGAAACATGCCTCTATGTTGACGATCTGGAGCGCGCCTGTCGCTTCTACGTCGAGATTCTTGGGCTTTCTCTGGTGATGAGCGAGAAGGGGCGTCACGTTTTCCTGCGCTGCGGCGAAAGCATGGTATTGCTTTTCAACCCCCATCGAACAGCCATAAGGGATGGAAAGGTACCTACCCACGGTGCCCACGGGCCGGTCCACGTCGCATTTGCCATGGCTCTGGATGAGATTGACTCGTGGCGAACTCGTCTAAGGGATCACGGCGTGGAAATTGAGACTGAAATCGACTGGCCGCAAGGGGGCTATTCCCTCTATTTCCGCGATCCGGCTGGCAATAGTCTGGAATTGACAACGCTTGAGACCTGGGGCCTCAGCACAATGGATCGCTATGCCAGGCGGCTGGAACTTCTCAGTCGGGTGGACAAGGCCAGCCTGTCAGCCAAATCCTCAGAGGAAGTTGGCGCGGAAGCTCTGAAGCGGATTCCCCATCTGATTCCATGCAACCGGGCGGGTATTCTGGCTATAGATGTGCAGCGACGCATGAGTAAAGCGATCGCCCTTTTCCAGCGAGGCAAGGTCGTCGCCGGAAGCGCTGATTGGCGCCCATTGTGGGACTGGTTGCGTATCGAAGATCTTGCTGCTGGCAGTATTCAACTCGAGGAAGACCTGAGAGAAACCTGCTCTCCATCCCTTGCACAGAAACGATTGCTTGAGGAGTTGGTGGACCAGGATGTACTTTCCTATCTGACCGTCCCGCTGATAGTTCAGGGAGAACTGGTCGGGATTCTAAATCTTGGTTCTGAGCAACCTGGCGCTTTCAGTCAGGAGCATCGAATCATCTCCCGGGAGATAGCCGATCGTCTGGCTGTGGCGATGCAGAACTCCCAACTCTTTTCGGAGGTGCTTGCCAGTCGAGAACGGCTGGAGGAGCTCTCCAGGCGCCTTTTGCGGGTGCAGGAGCGTGAGCGTCGCAATCTGGCCAGGGAATTGCATGACGAGGTTGCGCAGACACTGACCGCCCTGGGCATCATCCTCGAGGTGATGAAACCTCACATGGATGAGGTAGGGCTATCGAGGATGACGAATGCTGAGGAACTGGTTGATCAGTTGAGTTCTCAGGTGAGGGAACTCTCGCTCAATCTCCGCCCACCTATGTTGGACGATCTGGGGCTATTGCCAACGCTGCTGTGGTATTTTGATCGTTTCACCGCGCATACAGGAATCGCAGTGGATTTCCGCAACAGTGGATTGGATCGGCGGTTCCGGTCAGAGCTGGAACTGGTTGCCTATCGAATTGTCCAGGAAGCTCTTACGAACGTTGCGCGCCATTCAGGTGTGAAGCAGGTGACGGTGGGCATTTGTTGCGATGAACGCGAGGTGATCCTGGAAGTCAGCGATCGAGGCCGGGGCTTTGATCCGGAGCTAACCGCGGCAAGGGGCGCTACCGGCGGCCTTTCGAGCATGCAGGAACGGGCTGCCCTGGTGGGAGGCGCCATGGAAATCGAGGCAAGGCCCGGGGTTGGAACTACCCTGGCGACTACTCTGCCAGTTGATGGCTGGGACTGGCAGCCCGGGTACCGTTGAATCATGATAAGTGTTGTGCTGATCGAGGACCATGACATCGTTCGCCAGGGAATCGGCATTCTCCTTAGCGGAGAGCCGGACATTGAGGTGGTTGCAGATACCGGGGAACCTGGCGAAGGTCTGGAGCTGGTTGCAGAACTACGCCCTCGGGTGGTGGTGTCTGACCTTAGAATGGCGGAGATTTCCGGACTGGAGATTGCACGACGGGTTCGGGAGTGCTGTCCAGGCACGAATGTCGTGATTCTATCGATGTACACGGAAGCGCCTCACGTAGCCGAGGCGCTTCGGGCGGGTGCTCTGGGTTACGTAGTAAAGGAAGCGGGAATCGCGGAACTTTCTCTGGCAGTCCGGTCGGCCGCGCAGGGACAATCGTATCTGAGTCCCACGTTGGACGTGGAATATGTCGATGCGTATCTGGCGAGCACAGCCGATTTCGATACCAGCGAATACAAGTCGTTGACGCCGCGGGAACGGCAGATTCTGGAGATGGTTGCCCTGGGAAACACCAGCGCAAGCATCGCGGGCCAGTTGACCATCAGCCGGCGTACCGTCGAAGTGCACCGGGCCAACATCAAACGAAAATTGCGGTTGAAGAGCTACGCTGATCTGGTGCGATATGCGGTTGCGCGAGGGTACATTTCCCTTGATGAATGACGTAACCGGCCCCGGTTGCTACGCAAGCTCTTTTTCGTTTGCCGGGCAGAACACCACGTGTTGGTTTCCCAATTGCTTAAGATCGCAGTGAAATAGGGATTGGCTGCCGTTCGTGGCGGTGGTATAATCGCGCCATGTCGAACAAGGTGATGGACCTTGGCGCCCGTGCTGTCAGATCAGTGCGCCAGCCTGGATCCTGGCTGAAACCAGGTCTTATTCTTGTCATATTCCTGATGATAAGCGGATCGCCGCGTCCCCTGGTCACGGTGGGTCCTCCTGAGAGGGTGATCTCTTCTAATCCCAAAATGGGGGTACACACGCGCCTTACCGATGAAGTTGAGGAATGGAAGATCAAGCGCACGCTGGAAATGGCAAGAGAAATGGGCGCCAGCTGGATTATCGAGTATTTCCCGTGGGCCTACGTGGAACCAAACCGGCCGGGAGAGGGGCGGTGGGACCATAGCGACATGGTTATCGAGCACGCGGCGGCGCAGGGTTTGACGGTTGTGGCCCGCCTCGGTTTCGTGCCCGAATGGGCTCGGCCAAAGGAGACTACTCCCTTATTCCTGGATGAAGAACACTATGCCGATTTTGGCAACTACGTATACGATTTCGTGGACCGCTACCAGGACAGGGTAGATTACATAATCATTTGGAACGAACCGAATCTGAGTCTGGAGTGGGGTTACCGGCCGGTAGATCCTGAAGGGTACGTGGAGATGTTGAAGGTAGCTTACGGGCGGGCCAAAGAGGCCGATGCCAATGTCCAGGTCCTGGCAGGAGCGCTGGCTCCAACGCTGGCGCCGCCTGGCAGCGAATGGGGCATGAACGATCTCGATTATCTGCAGGCCACGTACGATGCTGGCGCGGCAGCCTATTTTGATGGCCTGGCAATCCACGCCTACGGCGCAAAATTCCCGCCGGACGAACCCGCCCGGGCGGATGGGATCAATTTCGCCCGCGCCGAGCTGCAGCGGGAAGTCATGGTTCGCAACGGCGATGGCCATAAGCCGGCGCTCATTACAGAAGGGGGCTGGAACGACCACCCCCGATGGACGCGGGCAGTGCGTCCTGGCCAGCGAATCGATTTCACCCTGCGCGCCTACGAGAAGGTGCTGGCAGAGTGGGATTGGAGTCTGGCCTTTGCGCCCTGGGTTTTTCGCTTTCCAGCACCGCTGCGGACCTACCAGGATTATTTTACCTTCGTGACCTCGGATTTCCAACCCAAGGCTATCTATCTGGAGGCCCAGCAGTATGCGGATGGCGGCTGACAGCAGGGTACTTCGCCGCCGGTGGCTGATTCTGGCAGCAGGTATCGCCCTGCTTGTAGCTACCCTGTTGCTGATCTGGCGAGCGACGTCGCAGCCCTCGGACCGTTTCTGGGACAATATCCTGCGCAGCGGGCAGTGGCGAGTGGCCATGGATCCAAGTTTTCCCCCGTTTGAAGACCTGGGCGAAGATGGCCAGCCAGTGGGCTTCGACGTGGATCTGGCGCAGGAAATCGCCGATCGCTGGGGTGTCGAACTGCAGATCGAAGGCGTTGGATTCGACGGCCTTATCGATGTTGTCTGGGCCAGCCGCGTGGATAGTGTGATATCGGCAGTGCCTTATCAACCGTTATTCAGCGAGGATGTGGCATTCTCCCAGCCCTATTTCGAGGCAGGTCTGGTATTGGTCACCAACTTGGAGTCCGTGAATGTTCAATCTGTGGACGATCTGGCGGGGCGGTCGGTCGCGGTGGAGTGGGGCTCAGAGGGCGATGTTCAGGCCCGGGCTTTGCAGCGGCGGTTTCCGGATCTTCAGATTCAGGCGAAAGAAACGCCTGCGGATGCGCTGCGGGCTGTGGCGACGGGAACAGCCCAGGCAGCCCTGGTCGATCATGTCAGTGCTCTGCAATTCCAGGGCCAGGGTGGCCTTGTGACCATAGCGCCCGAGGTTATCGTTTCCGATCCCTATGTGGTCGTGATGCCGCGCAAGGCGCCGCGGTTGCAGCAGGAGATCGGGTTGGTGCTTGAGGAGATGGCAGCCGACGGCACACTGGAGCGGCTGACCGACAGGTGGTTTGTGACGCGGTGATGCGGAGGCGCGGAGGTGCGGAGACACGGAGACGCGGGGACGCGGGGATGCGGGGATGCGGGGACGGTTTGGACCACGAAGGCGCGAAGGGACACGAAGGACACGAAGCGCGAAGGGTGCGAAGGGCACGAAGGACGCGGGGATGCGGGGACGGTTTGGACCACGAAGGCGCGAAGGGACACGAAGGACACGAAGCGCGAAGGGTGCGAAGGGCACGAAGTGAAGTTGCCCTGGTTTGGTGGACACACAGAGAAGGGTGTATCATGACGCTGGAGGGCAGGGAGATGCGGTGACGCGGGGACCCTGAGACTCTGAGACTCCGACTCTCTGACCCTCCGACATTCCGACCTTCTGCCTCTGCGACAGGTTCGTCAGGCGCCTACGAGTCCCACGGTACCCGCAGTTCATACCACGATGATTTTCCCGGTTCGATAACGATCGTATCGCGGTAAGTTTGGCCACCCAGGTTCACTTCAACCTGGTAGGTATTGGCCGGGATGTCGGCCAATAGGAAGTTTTCGCCCCACTCGTCGTCGGGATTGATGAGGGCAGGATCGTCGACGTAGGTGGAAATATAGTAGCGTGGCGTGCTGAATTCGGGTCCCGGATAGAGTAACAATTCGACTTCCGGAAGGTGACGGCCATCGTCGGTCAGAATGCGTCCACCCAGGGCACCGTGCCCCGGCAACGGTTCCAGCCAATATTCGGCGTTGCGCGTGCTGGTGAAATCGTTTTCTCCCACCCGTACCTCGACGTGGACGTGGGGCCCCAGGGCGATTCCAGTCATGCCGATTTCGCCGATCTGTTGACCGCGGGATACCCACTGACCCAGTTCGATGGAGATCGAATTCAGGTGGCCGAACAGGACGTACAGATACTGGTCGCCGTAGTCGCGATCCAGCAGGATGACAATCGTATTGCCGAAGAAGTTGGTGGTGGGACCTACCGCCTGATCGCTGTCCGGTCCGGCGAAGATGACGGTGCCATCAGCCGGGGCAAACAGCGGTGTGCCCAGCGGATTGGCGATATCGACTCCCTGATGGACCAGGTATTTGCCGCCACCGGTGCTGCCGTAGGGATAGAAGGGGCTGGCCCATTGGGTGGTGTCTGGTCCGGTAGGACGACCCAGCCAAAAATGATCCGTTGCCTGCGAAACATCGGGTGTGGGCCAGAAACCGGCTGGTGAGACGGCAGGTCTGGTCGGGCTTTTGGCGGGTTCTGCGGGAGTTTCCGGGCTTGTTTCCCCGGGCGCAGGAAGAGGTGTTTGCGTCGGCGTGGCGGTCGCTGTCGGCCGGGGTGTCGCCGTGTCTGTGGGCATGGGTGTGACTGTCGGTGTTGCCGTGGCAGTTGGCGTTGGCGTGGCGGTAGCGCTTGCCGTTGGTGATGGAGAAGGCGTGGTCGTGGGTGTGAGGGTGGCTGTGGGCGTGGATGTTGTTTCAAGACCAGCGTTGCCGGCACAGCCAGCTACAAAAAGAGTCGCGGCAAGGACAAAAAGCACCGGTCCTGGCCGCAGCTTCGAGAGAGGGCCGATGCTCTGCACGAGATGGTCAACAGTTAACACGATTTATACCTTGTGAGTCAGATTCTTGCATACTGGGCAAAAGTATGGTACTTCGGCTTCGCCCCTCGACACGCCGACACGCCGAAAGGCGGCCCTGCCGGGCAGCTCGGGGCATCGCTCAGCACCGGTTCTGGCTTGTCCAGGTCAGGTGTGACGTGGGTTGATTATAGCTGGGGCATGGGGCAAAATGCAAATCGCAGGTAATAAATGGCAGGTGGCAGATTATGAATGATGGACGGCTGAGGACCATGCAAGAGCAAGGAGTAGGGGCGATGCATTTTGATATCTTCACCCTGTTTCCGGGAATGTTCGACGGCCCTTTTGACGATAGTATCATCAAGAGGGCCCGGGAGTCAGGGATTATCTCGATCGAATTACACAACATTCGGGACTACGCCGAGGGAAAGCATAGCGTCACCGATGACTATCCCTATGGCGGCGGTGGCGGCATGGTCATGAAGCCGGAACCGATTTTCAGGGCCGTGGAGTCTGTTCCAGGCCTGGCTGAAGGTCGTTCTGAAGCTTCTTCTCTTCCTGGGAATGCCGCGAGCGAACGGCCCGCCATTATCCTGCTCTCGCCGCAAGGCCGGCCGTTTGATCAGAGTGTGGCCCTGGAACTGGCCGATCATTCACGGCTGGCATTGGTCTGTGGACGTTACGAGGGTGTCGACGAGCGGGTCCGCCGCTATCTATGTACGGACGAGATATCCATCGGCGACTTTGTGCTATCGGGTGGAGAGATCGCAGCCATGGTGATCGTGGATGCTGTGACGCGGCTGTTGCCCGGGGCATTGGGATCTGAGCATGGTGCCGATCAGGACTCCCATGCCACCGGGCTTTTGGAGCATCCGCATTACACGCGGCCGCCAGATTTCAGGGGTTGGCATGTGCCTGACGTGTTGCTCTCAGGACATCATGGCAATGTGGACCGGTGGCGCCGGCAACAGTCACTCCTGCGGACGTGGCAACGCCGTCCCGATCTGCTTGATACCGCCTGGTTAACCGAGGATGATCTCACATTTTTGGAGGGGCTGGAACGGGAGATGCCGGTGGGTTAGTTGGTGCGATGCATTCCCCGGGGAATGCGTGCCAGGCGGATAGCGCCTACATTTTCACGGTTTTTCTCTCAAATAAAAAGGCGATTCAAGCGGAAAGGAATTTGCCCAGGCAGGTGCTGTGTGCTATACTTTCCCTCTGTAGGTCCACCGCGGCGTGGACCTATTGCCTGCAATGGCATAAAAACCAAAAAATCGTGGGATTTATCCCAATTAGGAAGGTCAAAAATGCAGCATCCTTTGCTTGAGTCTCTGGAGCCAAAGCCCCATCCCGGTATTCCCGAGCTTTCCGTAGGCGATACCGTGCGGGTGCACGCCCGCATTGTTGAAGGTAGTCGAGAACGTATCCAGGTTTTTCAGGGTACGTTGATTCGCATCAAAGGAAAAAAGGCGGCCGGGTCCAGCTTCACAGTTCGCCGCATTGCTTCCCATGGCATCGGGGTCGAACGCACCTTTCTGCTTCACTCTCCTCGTATAGACAAGGTCGAGGTGGTGCGCAAGGCCAAGGTGCGCCGGGCCAAGCTGTACTACCTGCGCGATCGCCGAGGCAAGGCGGCGCGGCTCAAGGAACGGGCGCGGCGTTAAAGCGCTGACCACTGCGGTCAGGAACCTGGCAACTGGCATTGCCATCCGGTTTCGCCAGGATTGCCTCGAAGACAAAGAGAAGCGACGAATCGGCGTAGGGTTTTAGCCCTGCGCCTTGTTTTATCCGGCAGGGTGGAATCGGGATAGGGGCACCTGTCATGGCGGCACAGGGAAAAAGCCAGCGCGATGGACCGACACTTGATTGGGAACGTCGCCTTTGGGCCGAAGGTTTCCGGCGGGTTGCCGGACTGGACGAGGCAGGACGTGGTGCGTTGGCTGGGCCTGTCGTTGCTGCAGCTGTGATTCTGCCTTGTGACCCGAAGGTGGCCAGGCGTCTCGATGGAGTGGCTGACTCGAAAACGTTGACAGCACTTCGGCGGGAGAGGCTCTTTGACGTGGTGATGGCGGAATCTGCCGGCACGGGAGTCGGGATTGTCCCGGCAAGGCAGATCGATGAAGTGGGTATTGCCGTGGCGACCCGCCAGGCAATGGGAATCGCAGTATCCCAGCTTGTGCCATGCCCTGATTACCTGATTATCGACTACGTGCGTCTGCCCCTTCTGTCCACCCGTCAGGAATCCCTTGTGAAGGGAGATGCCCGGGTACTGTCGATTGCGGCTGCTTCGATCCTGGCCAAGGTGACGCGTGACCGTCTGATGATCCAGATGGCCGGTACCTTTAGCGGCTATGGATTTGAGAGACACAAGGGTTATGGTACCCGGCAGCATCTGGATGCGTTGCGTATACAGGGTCCCTGTCCAGAACACCGGCAATCATTTCGACCGGTACGGGGCTTGCAGGCCAGCCTTTTTCCGCAGGTTAGTTCAGCTGATCAGAAAGCGAGGTGAGCAGCGATGAGCCACCAGCGTCGCGATCTCGGAAGGCAGGGAGAGCAACTTGCAGCCGATCTCCTGGCCCGCGAGGGATATGAGATTGTGGCACGAAATTGGCGTCATGGAGCTGCCGGCGAGCTGGATCTGGTTGCCGTTGACGGGTCGTGCCTCGTGTTTGTCGAGGTACGCACCCGGCGGGGAGTCTCCTTTGGAACGCCGGAGGAGTCTGTCACGCCAGAAAAGCAGGCCCGTCTGTTTGCCTTGGCAGAAGCCTACGAGTTCGAGTATCATTGGGAGGGTCCAATGCGAATCGACGTCGTCGGCATTACAATGAGCCAGAATGGACAGGTGCTTCGGATCAATCATCTCAAGGATGTCGTAGTTGCCAGTTGATTTCAGGTCCCCGCCGTTCGGGGTCCGTTTTGCAAATCTCTCGAACTTTTGTTGAGGCCATGAGCCAGGAGGATTACATCCATGCGTAGAAAGTCAGCTGTTTTACCGGTTTTAGCATTTATCGCCATACTGGGCCTGGCGAGCCTTGCCTGTTCCCCGTTCGCCTATCCGCCGCCTGTCACTGATGACTCTGCACCTTCCGGGGTGGCTGCCGTAAAGGTTGCCACCGAAGAACCAACTGAAGAACCAGCAATGGAACCAACTGCCGTGCCGACGGACACGCCGGAACCCACATCAACTGCGACAGAAGTTCCGGCAACCGCAACGGCTGTGCCACCGACCGCGACCAAGGTCGTGAAAAAGGTGGTTCCACCGACGGCTACGCCGAAGCCTCAATGGCCGGCAGAGATTGTGGTGACCGAGGAAGAAGTGGAGGCTCTGGCAGGCGATTCTCCGGTCGAAGGGCTGACATTGGATGGCCTGCAGGTTCGCTTTAACGATGGCACCATGACCCTTACAGTCGATAACATGCGCTATGGCTTTATCGGCGTGAAGAATCTCAAGGTCGTAGCCCAACCCTACGCCAGCAACGGACAGGTCGGCGTCGAGATCGTGGAAATGTCGCCGAGGAGTTTGGTGACGGCGGCGATTCCCGGGCTGCTCGATCAAAATCTTGGCCAGTTGACCGCCGAGTGGTATGTGGAAGACCTTCGGGTTGAACCAGGCGAGCTGGTATTGACCGTCAGGCCACGCTAGGAAAAGGGAGCGCTGCCAGCGCGTCATCTGAAGTCCGGAAACAAATGCAGAATTATCCCCCTTTGATCGCCGTCTTGGGTCCCACTGCTGTGGGCAAGACGGCGATTTCGTTTCAACTCGCGAGTGACTTCGACGGTGAAATCGTCTCAGCCGATAGCCGGCAGATCTACCGCGGCCTCGATATTGGCACAGACAAGATCGAGGCCCTCCGCCGCGATTCGGTGCCCCATCATTTGCTGGACGTCGTTGAACCTGACGCCTTTTTTACCTTAGCGCAATACCAACGAGCGGCTTTCAATGCGATCGACGATATTCATCAACGGGGAGGGATTGCCTTTCTGGTTGGTGGTACCGGGCTTTATGTGCGGGCCGTTCTGGAGGGTCTGGGTATTCCCGAAGCGCCACCCAATGAGACGATTCGAGGTGAGCTATACGATTTCTGGGAGACCCAGGGTGCTCAGGCCCTGCACAAGCGATTGCAGGGGTTGGATCCGGACGCTGCTGCCAAAATCGACCCGCGCAACGT